>JAHDHV010000362.1 GCA_020631155.1 Bacteroidota bacterium
CAGGCGGCTGGTGAACGAATGGAAGAATGTATCAATGAAAGTATACAATGTAGTGGTAATATGGGTAATTGTTGGTTTAGTAGTGTGAATCTATTAGGAGGGATACCAATTGCGCCATCCGTAGCAGGCTATGGTAACCAAACTAATAATCCATTGGCAGATACACATTTGTATTACGCTACCTTTTTATATTTTCCATCTGCTGATTTTGTAGAACATTTAGAAGATACACGTTCAGTGATTGACTATGAAGTAGAAGCGTCTAACTTAAGTGATTACTATACGAATGTAGGGCTTGCACTTGTAGAAGTGTCAGGACTCGAAGAGCCTAGTGGTGTAAAATGGATACAAATTGATCAAATTGCGATAGGATCTTGTAATGGATATTAAAAATTAACTTAATCCTCCCAAATCCCTTTCAGTTAGAATACTGAAGGGGATTTTTAAAAAAAAATCATGAATGTTAGATTAGTAATTTTATTATTCTTATTCTTTTGTGTTGTTCTTAATACAACAAGTTTTGCCCAATCTTTCCAACCTTTAGAAAAAACAGCCTATGCAGATCGGGTTTATACCATTAATAATGCGATTAATGGAAAATATATTTATTTTTACTCACAATTGCTGTATGGCTCCACAGAAACAAGTTATGGTGTTAAGTTGCTAGAATCAGGTAAAGGAGTAGTCCAAGAACAAAATTTTACAGCTCCTGATGAGTTGTGTATTTCTTACAGTATTGTAGTCGATACAATTAGTCAACATTATTTGATACTAGGGCAGTGTGTGTCAGAAGAAACAGAAAAAAGCAATTTATTTTTCTTAGAAATGGATACCCTATTAAATGTAATTAATCATCATGAACTAGAAGATTCTATAGGGATGTATTATGTTTATACCGCTTTTATTAATGATAAGGAAAATCTTGTGGTAATGGGTCCCAAGGATGGTTTAATAGAACCCTTTACAGCAATTGCAGAATATGATAGAAAGGGGAATTTATTAAAAAGCAAAGCATTAGAGGTCTATTTGGGAGATTTTATTTTTCAAATAAATGATTCTATTTATTATTTAAAAACCTTTCCTGCAAATGCTATATATGAATTAGATACAGATTTTAATATACATTCCTCTGTTCTACTTCCTGTTTCTTTAATTGAAGGGAAAAGAGAAAGACTTAAAGGAGAATATTTTTGGATGGGAGCAAATAAATACAATCCTGCTACTTACCCTGCAAAGGGCTTTAAATCTGTAGAAATATATCGCTTTAATCAAGCCTTCGAATATGAGGTTATTTTTGCTGATACTATAGAGAACTATCCTGATTTATTAGGATATGGTGCCTATATTTTTGACTATATAGATAGAGAACACTTATACTATGCCCCTTTACTCGGAGATTGCTTTATTAGTTCATATGGTGACTGTGATACTTATATTGCACTATATAGTCTTAGGGGGGATGGTCAGTTAAATTGGTTTAAATTACTAGGCGGTGACTCAGGTTATTCCATTGAACGAACATTGGCAACACCCGACTTAGGTTGTTTGTTATTGATTAAAAAATATGATGTAAAAGAAAATGATCCTTTTGAGGAAGATATGTACTACATTAAATTTGATAAGGATGGTAATGTTGAACCCGATTATTTCCCAAACTTAAGCACTCCAACTACAGAACCTATCATCCCCATCCTAGATGTTTTAGTCTATCCCAATCCAACAGCGGACGTTCTGCGCTATCATTTTAGCAGCAATCACCAGAATTTAGACATCTGCATTTATAACCTAGCAGGTCAACAAGTGTTATCTGATTCCATTACTGACCGACAAACTAATATCCAACATTTACCAGCAGGTATGTATGTTTATCAAATTTATAAAGAAGGGGAATTATTGCAGAATGGGAAGGTGTGGAAGGAGTGAGAGCGTTTAGTAGTGAGTTATTTTATCAGTACCCACTTCACTTACCCAATTCTCCAAATGGCATTTATTATGCAGTGTTATCAATCAATGGCCAGCGAATAGCTACCCAAAAGTTAGTGTTAATAAAGTGATTTTGTTTTTATAAACAATTGGCAATCAAAACTATATAAAAGAAAAAAGACAAATTTAAAATATCGCTCTAATATAAACAATAGAAATCCTATATTTGTCGTATCTAATCATTTTTTAACAAAAAAAATTATTTAAAATGAAACGGATACTGCCCCTTATTACTTGTTTAATTATAGCTACATTTTCAAGTTTTGCACAAGAAGTCATTATTTCTTATGAAAAAGTGCAAAGTTATACTGTTGAAGGATTAGACTCCTTAATGGCAGATGTAGGTGTGCCACCGGGTATTGTTGTGCCTGAGTATGGTATAGATATTTACAAAGTACTGTACAAAACGCCCTACATACACCTTGATTCATTGGTGCAGGCAAGTGGTGCCATCATTGTACCGCAGGTAGACTGTCCATTGCCTTTAGCCAATTATCAGCATGGTACGCAGTCTAAGCGTAGTTCGGCACCTAGCAGCTTAAATGGTGGGCAAATTGAGGTCGCCATGATTTTTGCGTCAACGGGTTATGTGGTGACTGTTCCCGACTATCTTGGTTTAGGTGATAGTGATCCTAAAGTGATCATTCATCCCTATATTCATGCTTTTTCACAAGCGCATACCTCCATTAATATTTTGCGAGCAAGCCGCGAAATTGCTGCGGATCAGGGAGTTACCCTCAATGACCAACTGTTTTTATTTGGTTATTCGCAAGGTGGTTTCGGAACGGCAGCACTCCATAAAGAAATTGAGGAAAACTACTCAGATGAGTTCCAAATTACAGCCTCTGCACCTATGTCTGGACCTTACGATTTGAAAGAGGCGCAAGTAGACCTCATCGCCTCTGATGAACCTTATCCAACCCCCGGCTATTTGCCGTTTATTTTCCTTGCCTATCAATCTATCTATGGCAATTTGTATGAAGAAAGCATTTCGGAGGTTTTAAAAGCTCCTTATGATTCCTTGGTGCCTGCACTATTTTATTCAGGTGAATACTCCATTGGTTATATTAATGGTCAAGTGCCTGATGTACCTAAAACAATGGTAAAAGATAGTGTAATTGATGATTTTATGACCAATGCAGACCATCCCCTCCGCCTTGATTTGAATGACAATCATTTGTTGGATTGGGCACCAGAAGCTCCAATAAAATTGTATTACTGTAAAGGAGATGAGCAAGTTTCTTACCTTAATTCGGAAAATGCCTATGATTCTTGGACAGCAAATGGCGCGCCTAGTGTAGAAAAACAGGATTTTGGTAATTTAAAACATAATGATTGCGCGCTTTTCTGCTTCCTAGATGCTCGTCTTTACTTTAATTCTTTTGCGGATTCTTGTATAGTGAATATGGATACAACAACTAGTGTTATTAATACGAATAGGGCGGCAATTGAAGTATATCCAAACCCTGCGAGCTATCAGGTAAATGTGTTGAGTGGACTAGGTGTTCAAAATCAAGTAATTCGCTTATATAATGTGTTGGGAGAATTGGTGTTAGAGGAGAGAAATACGGCCACTATGGATGTCAGCCAATTGCCAACAGGAACGTATATTTACGAAATTACACAAAACAATAAGGCTCTTAAAAATGGTCGTTTGGCGGTAGTTCGATAATTTTGGTATTATCCTAACCCTTGACAGTATACATGTAGGTCAGCTTGCTTTTTTTTAGCTATTTAGATATTTGGCTTTTTAATCTGTTGAAAAACTTCAGCAAGCCATTAGACTCACATTTTTTACCTTGTAAGTAACTAGACAAAATTAAACGACACTTTTTTAAAATTAAAGTAATGAAAGTCAATACTTTAGAACAAAATTGTGCACAATTAATTAGTGCTTGGCACTTACAACTCAAAATAACTTCTATGTTATTGATAAAAAAATATCAATAATATAGAAGTTATTATTTATGTCTATATGCTTTAAAAGTCTTAGAGTTTGGAGCTAAATTGACTTTTCGCCTTTTATTTTATTGATAAAAAAAATAATAACCTCTTTGAATTTTGTATATTTTTGACTAACAAGACAAAAAGCATTAGATTTAAAATTCATTAAAAAAAATAAAAACTTTAAAACCTTGTAACTTTGTAACCTTCCAAACTCCAAAAAAGTCCAAAAGTCCAAGCACTTATTTTTTAGCATCAAAAGTTACTTTAGTCAGTAAAAATTGATTCCTTCCATCAAAACCGGGGATTAACACCTCATTCGCAGATAGTTGTTTGCTGTAACGCGGAGCAATCATCAAATCAAACTCCTTAGAATTAATGAGACTAGCAATTTTATATTTGCCATCTGTGCCCAATATGAAGTTGCTAACCTTACTACGTGCCGAAATTTCTTCATTAAAAATTAAATTGAGTGCCCTGCGTGTGTTCACTACCCCAAAAGACGAAAAATAACCATCATCAGCCTCTGAGTATTGTTTTTTCTGCAAAATACTATTCCAAAGCAAGCTACCATCAGGATTAATGGACAATACAATGACATCATCATGATAGTAATTGGTAACCCGATCAGTTTGATTATTGGTGTATAGGCTGGTATAACGATTGATATATCTATTACTCGTATAATAAGATTCGCCAATTAATAAAGCACCGCCGTCTTTACGTAGAATGAGTTTATCAGTGTTTAGGTTACTAACATGTTTTTTAGATTTCATCAATTGCTGATTTTTTATCTTATCTAAAAACTCTTTTGAGAAGGGCGTAAATGTTTGCTGACTTAATTGATAAGATTCCAAATCTGCGAATACATAAAAGTAGCCATTAGAATTGTTGTTGCCCTGTTTATCATTATAAAAACCAGCAATAACTACGCGATTGTTGAGGTCATCCACTTCAATTTCCAAATCATTGAGTTGATGTTCCCCTTTTTCCATATAGATAGACTTATTTTTCTCTTTTTGATAATTATAAGTCACTAGCTCTATTTGCTCATACTGAGGAGAGTTGCTAAAAAGGTTGCGTTTATGTTTTGCCTTAGCGATATATATATTGCCTTTATTGTCAATCATGCTTTTTTTCACAGAAATTCTATCTTCAATAGCTACTGTTGTAGTACCAAGTATCTCCAAATCTCTATTCAGTAAAGTACAATCAATAGTTTTTAAGCCTTTAAAATCATAGTTTTTCTTAAATATCCCTATAAATTTTTTATTTTTAGATACTTCTGAGTAATATTGAGAACGTTGTGAACCCATTAATTTTCTTACTAAGGTATCTAATACAAGGTCTTCAGAAAGGCGCGTTAAGTTGGCTTTGGTTTTACGCAGCGTCAAGTAAGTTTCTTTTTTTTGACGAGTTGTATAAATAATGATCAATTCGCTACGGTATGGAATAATTTTGATTATTTTATTATCCTTTTTACCCATAGGAATATCTCTACTCCAGCGTAAGCTTAAATCCGTTTTATCATAAGCTTCCAAAATATTGGTTCTATCCCCCCATTTGTGAACCAACACCCCCTCATTGGTTTTTCCTAGCATATCAAATTCATCAATATTATTAGGCACTTTTTGCGGCCTAGAAAATTGAACACTTTGAGCTTGTAAGCCTAAATAAAACGGCATGAAAAAAGCTATTATTAACAATGATTTATTCATAATGTATAAGTACAGATTGTTGATTTTATGAATTGTTGAATTTTTGATTTGAGGTATGTTTCATTATCATCCTAACACTTTGCCTTTAAAATTGATATTTGGCTATTTAGACTTTTGGATTTTTAGCTGTTAGAAATTAGTAATTTATATCAAGATTTTTTAATATATAGATATTTATTTGTCAATAATTTAAAAAAGTAAATGTGGCAACTAAGCTGTCGTTACAGAACTCACTTAACAAGAAACCCATCAGTAAAAAAGTCCGAAAACAAATCACTGATCTACTAATCACGAATCTACGCCCCATTACAATAGGCACAAACTGTTTGGTTGAAAAATACAGTATTTGAAACATACCTGATTTGATAGACAATTATTCAACTTATAAATGAAACACTTTTCAATAAAAATAGATTAATTAGACTGTTCATTTCAAAGTTTTTCAAAAAAAAAGCCCTTTTATGTAAAGTTATTAATTAAATATACTATATTTGTATTAGGTAATCAAAAAAATATGAATTTGGCGATTAAATTTAAGACAACCTTTAAGTAAAATGTTTGCTATTAAATTTAATTAATGTTGCAACATTGATTTTTTTCCTTAAATTTGTGGATAGACATAAGACATAAGACATAAGACATAAGACATAAGACATAAGACATAAGACA
>JAHDHV010000363.1 GCA_020631155.1 Bacteroidota bacterium
GGCTAAAGTTGCACAAATTATGTCGCAATGTGATAAGGCGGAATATTTAATGTATGATATGGGAATGACATTTGAAACGCAAAGCAATAATGAGGTCATGCGATTTTTAAGTTACATTAAAGATGAGCCTGCGAATGTAAGCCAGTGTAAAAAGAATAAATATGATGGAAGTGTGGTTTTTAAAGACCCAGAAGGTGATATTAAAATGGCAATGGAGTTTAATGTACTGAATAATTGTAATAGAGTGGTTTATGAAATAGATGGGAAAAAAATAAGTAATCCACTAAGCGAGTACGGCATACAATTTTTTAACCAAGTACTTGGCAATCGTCCACCGACCCCACAACCTAAGTAGTGATTCATTGATTTATAACAACCTTACAATCTCTACTCCCATTTAAAAGTAGTCAATAAATGGTCTATATCTTTGCGAACAAAGCGGACAATAGGTGCTATGGAATCTTTATTAGGGGTATTTTTGAAATAAAGTGCTCCCCATATAAAATGTTTTAAACTATCTGTTAGGTAAAAATGGGTAGAAGAAGCGGCATTGCCACCAACTTTGTGGTACATGCCGTATACTTTATTAGGGGTGATGATCAGGCTGTCCTCGCTATAATCGGCGCGAATAAAATGCTTGGAATTGAGTTTGTGTGCATCTTCAATTAACTTAGGTAGGGTATTTTCCTTACTATCTATCTCTTTGTAAGACAAGTGAATGGCAGCATTGAGGGCAGGCATAGATATATCTAACCAGCAGGGATTGGTATTTTCTTTATTGAAAAATAAGCTATCCTTTTTGGAAGATGCATAAGTTGGATAATCAAAGGAAAAGGGGCAGTCAGAATTTTGATAAGGCTGATAAGCACGCTCAGGGTAGACAATACGGGGATAACCCCTAGGTTTAGGGGTATAATTTTCGCCGCATCCTTGTATAAATAAGGTGATAACAATGGACAATAAGAAAAATATAGCAACGGATAGGAAATTGGTTTTGCGTAGATTCATAAATGGAAATACATTCTGGGCTTTAATAGACTTGTTCGGCGAGTTTTATATTGGGCTAAAATTGGCTATTTTCCCACCAATCTGCCCTTGCTGAACCAGTCTAATTACGAATTAGAAATTACTCGTTCCGAGTTTTTGGAGTCAATGATCTAATTTCTAAAAGCTAAGGATCCAAAAGTTTAAAAAGCTAATTTCCCATCTAAACTTACGACTCCATAACTGCATCGGGTAGGATAGAGATTTTTACCCTATCAATGCGGTTACCTTCTTTGGCTAAAACGGTAAATTGAAAACGCTTATACCGAATGATTTCGTCTTTTTCAGGAAAGTTTCCTGCTAATTCTAACAAAAGCCCTGCTAAAGAATCAGAATCGCCTTTCACATCGTCAAAAACGCCTGTTTTCAACTTCATTCGCTTACATACATCGTGTAGCATGGCTCTGCCACCTAAAACGTAATTATTGGTATTTATTTTTTTGAAATAGAAGTCTTCATCCTCACCATCATATTCATCGCGAATATCGCCAACAATTTCTTCCAGTATATCCTCTAAGGTAATCAAACCCGAAGTTCCACCATATTCATCTACTACAATGGCTAGGTGCACACGTCTGCGCTGCATTTCTTTTAATAAATCATCTATTTTTTTGGTTTCGGGCACAAAAAACGGACGTTTCAACAAGGACTGCCAATTAAAATTATTACCAGCTTCCAGATTTTGCAACAAGTCTTTTACATATAAAATACCAACTACTTTATCTAAGTCGTCCTCATAAATAGGAATTCGAGAAAAACCTTCTCCAATAACCTGCTCGCGCAGTTCGCCATAAGATAGCTGACTATCAAGGGCAAACATATCTAAACGACTACGCATGATTTGCGTTACACCAATATCGCCAAAAGCAACCAGCCCTTTCAACATATCAATATCTTGCTGTCGGGTTTGGTTATTATCTGTACTGGCCACCAAATCAATTGCTTGGTCAATTTCCTCTATACTGACTTGTTTGGTTGCCAAAGCATCCATTTTTCGCTCCAATATAGAGGTCGAATTAACCAATAAGCGACTTGCAGGTTTAAATATTTTGTTGAAAATACTTAATGGAATGGCTGTAATACTGGCCAATCGTAGGTTGTTGTAGGTTGCATACACTTTAGGCATTACTTCTCCAAATAATACCAAAACAAAGGTAACACAAACGGCAGTAATTAACATTTCGACTAGCCAGCTATCAAACGTAAATATACTTTGAATCACAAAGTTTGATATGATAGCCATAGCAATGTTGAATAAGTTATTGGTAATCAATATGGTAGCTAATAGATAGCTAGGTTGCTCCAATAATTCAACGATGCGGTTTCCCACCATTGTGTTTTCCTTACGAAGTTCGGTTAGTTGTTTGGGGGAGAGGGAGAAAAAGGCAACCTCAGAACCAGATACCAAAGCCGAGCCTGCAATTAGCAACAATATGAGGCCAAGAGCAGGGGCTATAGTAATCCAATTGACATCCGCATTGATCCATTGTAACAGCAAGACCAATTGAGGGAATGTGTAGTCTATGAAGGGTGCTTCTAAGTTGTTGAGTAAGTTGTTGTCAAATAAGAATGAGTAATAATCTCCACCAGGGTCAGAACTATTATCCAAAGCTCTACTAAATTTCGTTAAACGATAAAATTCTATAAAGGAAGTAGTTGTGATTGAACATCAAATATCTAAGTTCCATTTGATTGTGCACTAATTTTTATCCTAAAGAATTGATCTTTATAATTTCAGCAATTCTACAACAATAAATTGAGGCAATCACTTTTATTATTTTGCTCTGTACTTTGTTGAAAAGCCTCGCATTAATTTTGCTAGGCTTATTTTTTTTGTTTCATACAGCACAAAATTATTTAAGTTTTAGGTTCAACTTATTATTTTCGCATTACCGAGTCAAAAAAGTGCTCTTTTATTTTGCTTAGTTACTTATAATTTGACTAACTATTTTATTTTTAGCTGTTCATATTCATCACTGATTACTAATCAGGCGCAAATTTAGGAAAAAAAGCGATAGTTACTTCCTTCAGAGGCAAGTTAAACTATTTGTTTTAAAAAGGCAAATCATCTACCTCATCTGTATGTTCAGGAGTGCTTTCTACCACCTGTGCAGTAGGGGCAGCAACTGCCGCTCCTGCACCCGTATTTGGTCGCGCTTCATCAGTTCGATTTCCACCTAGCATGATCATATTGTTACATTCTATTTCTGTAATGTAACGTTTATTACCTTGTTGATCATCCCAAGAACGAGTCCGCAATTTTCCTTCCAAAAATACCAAATTTCCTTTTCGTAAATACTGTTCTGCAATTTCCGCTAACTTACGCCACATAACAATGTTGTGCCATTCTGTGATTTCTCTACGGATACCTTCTCTATCCATATAACTTTCAGAGGTAGCTAAAGAAAATGTCACTTTGACTGCTCCGCTTTCAAAACGCTGCAATTCAGGGTCTTTGCCCAAACGACCAATAAGGGTTACTCGATTTAAATTTCTCATGATATTTTTTTATGTTAATTTTTGTGATTCTGAAACCATCAATTGCCTGCCTCTTTTTTTCTAATAAAAGAATGATTTTTTTTAAAAAGGTAAACATTTTGTAGAGGAAATTCACGTAAAGGAAATTCATGAATTTCCTCTACTAGAAATTGATAGACAATTGTTGCATTTCTTTCTCCCAATAATCTGCTAAATAATTATTGATAATTTTGGGAAATGCATATTGATTAATGTCTTCTTTGGGAACTGTTACTAATTGTTCCTGTTCATCTTTTATTTCATTGAGGTATTGTCCTTTTAGTTGAACATCAAAGAAGAGGGCATTAATTTTTTGATGAGTTAATAGCTGTTTATAGGTTTTAGAAGTTTGTACAATTTTAAAATGCCTCCCTATGAGGAATTGTTGAAAAAAAGGATGTTTTTCTAGTTCATAACCAGATAATAATTTTGTATGCTCAATCATTGGAAATTCATACAAATTTTGCCAAATATCTTTCTTTATACGTTTATGTAAAAAAACAACATCTGTACTATTGATAACAATATAACTAAAAAAACGTTCCTTTCGTTGGATTTTTTTGCTTTTTTTTGGTAAAAAACTAATTTTTTTTGTTTGATACGCCGAGCAATCGCTTCTCATAGGGCAGTTAACGCATTTTGGCTGGGCGGGTTTACACTGTGTCGCCCCAAAATCCATAATAGCTTGATTAAAAGTAGCAGCTTGTTGAGGCGGTAGTAATTTATTTGCCAATTGGCTAAATTCTTTTTTGCCCTTAGTGGTATCAATGGGCGTTTCGATGCCAAAATAGCGCGATAATACACGGTACACATTGCCATCAATGACTGCATGGGGCAGGGCGAAAGCGAAAGAAGCAATGGCCGCCGCCGTATATGGACCAACACCTTTTAATTGCTGTATGCTTTTGTAGGTATTGGGAAATACTCCATCTAGTTCATTAGCGATGTACTTGGCAGTGAAGTGCATATTTTTGGCTCTAGAATAATATCCTAAGCCTTCCCATAGTCGCATAACCTCATCTTCAGGGGCTTGTGCTAAATCCTGAACAGTAGGGTAAGCGGCTATAAATTTGAGGAAATAAGGCGTGCCTTGTTCCATGCGTGTTTGCTGCAAAATAATTTCAGATAGCCAGATTGTATATGGGTCTTTGGTCTTTTTCCAGGGCAAATTGCGTGGATGCTCCACAGACCATGCTAATAGTTTTTTGGTAAATGTGTGCAATGATTGAGTAATTTGAATAGCTTAAATAATATTGGTGTTTAGAAGGTTTTTTGAAGTTTATAAAAAAGGTTTAAGAGTTTGGAGTTTGGAAGGTTCTTATTTTTTAATGAAATAAGTAGGTAGACAAAACTAAACTAAACAACTATTGAGTTTGTTATAAAATGTTGAAGGTAAGTGAATTATCTTATGTCTAAGTACTTAAAAGGCGAAAAGCCAACTTAACTCCAAACGCTAAAAAGTCATAAAGTTACAAGGCGGAAGTTTTGTATCTTATTCCTTAAAACGCAACAACCATTCTGTTGCTTGCTCTTCATCTCGAAATAACTTTACGGGAAAATGTGGCGGTTGATTGGCTCGCAAAAAGTCAAAAACCAAGCGGCTAAGGGAAGAGTCTACAACAACGGCCATTGCTTTGTAGGACTGTGTGCGGAGCAGATGGCGTGCCGTGGCACTCATTCCTCTTGTATAGCGTCCATTAACCATCACTAAATCTGGTGTAGTGGTGCCAATATTTTCGGCCAGTAAATGTAGCTGCTCAGCAATGTCTTTCTCTTCCAAATAAGCAGTGGGCTCATAATTAAGGTGGCAAATGCCCTCTTTATCTTGCCATAAATCTGCTTTATTGGTATGTATTTTTTCGTTTGACATAATTCTAATTATTTTTTCAAAAAAAAGAAGCCTCAAAAAAGTGTTCTCCTTTCTTTTAGACGAAAAATACAAATATTTGTTACTATTGCCAAATAATTTTATGAAAATGTAAAAATAAGTATTTGAACAAAGTAAAATAATATTAGAGAAAAGCATGTTTCATTTTCTTACTAACACTTTTTTCTAAAATTGCTATTTAGACTTTTGGCTATTTAGCTTTTAGAAGTTAATGATTAGAGTTCAGAAATTGAAAATTAATTTTTAAACTTTCTTATGTTACATAAATTTATTTTTTTAACAAAAAACACCTAATCATGAATCACTAAGTAGTTAGTCAATGTTAAAATGACGGGTTGATGTTGAGTGACTTTTATTCCCTAGCAAGGCGCAAAACGTAGGCATAGCCAAAGCTACGGCGAGGCTTTGTAACACAGCTAGGGAGCAAAAAACGCCAAAAGTAATCGTCAATTTTATCTTGACTGACTACTAAGCTAAGAATCAATGTTTTTGACTGTGAGCATTTGGTGAAAGCAACCTTTTAAATGGAAAGAGTGTGTCAAGAATTTAGGGAATGGCAAAATACTGTTTAAATAGTGCCTGAACGAAAATGTTATAAACCCTTTATTTAAAGGGCTTTAGGCTGATTTTGTATTGCGAACAATGGCGAATATTTAGGGAATAATTTTTCCATGCTGAAACTCACTCTGCATATTGCCCATTAACAAGCAAAAGTAAAATGCAAAACAAGGTATACGAAAAATAATTCGATGATAAAATCCTGTATAACTAACTGATAATCAGATAGTTTAGGGTTCTCGTCCAGGCACTAAATAGACATTCACTTTTCCCAAAAATGAAACATCACTTTTTTGTTCGTGTAAA
>JAHDHV010000364.1 GCA_020631155.1 Bacteroidota bacterium
AGTTAATAATTGAGAGGCATGGAACATTTGTAACTTTTTTAGGGTTAAAATTAACGATGGACATCTCTTAATTAACTTTTAGGCACTTTTCCTTAACTAAAGGTGTGTATTAATTAACTTTTAGGCACTTTTCCTTAACTAAGTGCTTATGTTTGTCCTAGTTGGCCAAAAAAATGTTACTATGAAAGATTTTATTGCAGGAACATATATTAATCAAGGAACTTTTAAGAGTTTTCAACCCAACTATATACATAAAAAATGGGTGCTCAGTGATATGGAGTTACTTTCTCTTTTGAGTAAAGCAGATCGATTAATAGGTAAACTAGATATGTACTCTGAATACATTCCCAATATTGATCTATTCATAGGAATGCATATTTTGAAAGAAGCCATTCAGTCAAATAAAATTGAAGGAACAAATACAAATCTTGAAGAGGCTTTATTAGATAGAGAAGACATCATTGAAAGTAGAAGAGATGATTGGGAAGAAATTCAAAATTATATTAAGGCTTTAAACTCAGCTATTAATGCTTTAAAAAAGCTTCCTTTTTCTTCAAGATTAATCAAACAAACGCATAAATTATTGTTGCAAGGAGTACGTGGAGAACATAAACTACCCGGAGAATTTAGAAGAAGTCAAAACTGGATTGGCGGAGCTTCGATAAATGATGCAACTTTTATTCCACCAATTCACAGTACTATTGATGACTATATGGGAGACCTCGAAAAATTTGTACATGATGAGCAACATCCCTTTCCTGCACTACTGAAAATTGCACTCATTCATTATCAATTTGAAACAATACATCCATTTTTAGATGGAAATGGGCGAGTAGGAAGGTTAATGATTACTTTATTTTTAGTAGAAAAAGAAATTCTTAAAAAACCTATTTTGTACTTATCTGATTTCTTTGAGAGAAACAGAACCTTATATTATGATAATTTAATGAATGTTAGAAGGAAAAATGATATAAACCAATGGTTTAAGTTTTTTCTAGTTGGAGTTATAGAAACTGCTCAAAATAGTATTCAGACATTTGATGGTATTTTGAAATTACAACAAAATATTGACAATAAATTACAATCTATGGGGCGTAGGGCTAGTAATGGTCAATTAGTTATGAAATATTTGTATCAACATCCAATGATTAATAACAAGGTGATACAGAAAATTACAGGCCTGTCTAGCCCAGCAGTTTATAATTTAATTAGTGAATTAAAACGTTTGAATATTTTAGAAGAAGCAACAGGAAATAAGAGAGGAAAGACGTATATATTTAAAGAGTACATTCAGTTTTTTATGTGATAGGTAAGTGACTAGGCAAAATTAAATAACTATTGGATTTATTATAACTCATTAATAATGAATTACTTACCTCACATCTCATGTCTTAAATCTTAAATCTTATGTCTAAGTACTTATGTTTCAAATCCTGTGCTTTTCCACCTAACAGTTTGTAGCTATTTTAACAGTTCGTGGATTCGTGATTCGTATTTTGGCACTTTTTTGATAATTGGTTTCTTTTTGAATCGCTTGTATAACGACAGCTTTAGCTGTCATAATGTCTTGAACATTAAAAAAATAGGTCTATTAGAAAAGGTCAAAAAGTAATTTTTCATTACTCATTTCTAACAGCTAAAAATCCAAAAGTCTAAATATCAATTTTAGAAATAAAGTGTTAGGAAAGGAATGAAACATACCATCAATTTTATAGAAGACAAATGTTAAAACAAATGAGTGTTGTCAAGAATTTAGAAAATCGCAAAGTATTTTTATATGAAGGGAAAAATTTACTTTTCCAAAAAAACAAAATAGTCTCTTTTTATTGGCTTTGAAGAGCGACCTTGAAAGTTTTTGCGTTAAGAAAATTGGAATAAATATCGTTAAGAAATATCCGCAGTGATACGGGTTTTAAAAGCCTAGTGAATTTAAATTAAAGTTTTAATTGTTGATTATCAAATACTTATTTTGATTTAAGCAAAGAGTAGCACCTTAGGAGATTTTAGATATTTATTCCAATTTTTAGCGAAAAAGTTTCACAGTCTTGACTTTTTTGTTTCTTTTTTTGTCAAGTAAAAAAGAAAAAAACGTAGGGAATACAACACTTTGTAAGATCAAGGCAAATAGCTATTATATGAAATCTCTCTTTTTCTGACACACTCAAAACAAATGTAGATAAACATTAAAAAGTAAAGAACGTTAATTTGTCGTAGAAACACAAAATCTTGTGTCTCTACATACAAACCAAACCATATAAAAAAGTCAAGAAATTATGAAAAAAACAATTGTTGTATTAACAGGCGCGGGTGTTAGCGCAGAAAGCGGTATCGCAACATTTAGAGGTTCAGGGGGCTTGTGGAATGGCTACAGCATTGAAGACGTGGCAACCCCACAAGGCTGGCACGCCAACCCTGAGATGGTGTTAGAATTTTACAATGAACGGCGAAAAGATGCAGCGAAAGCCGAACCCAATGCTGCCCATCGCGCCCTAGCCAAATTAGAAAAAGCCTATGATGTACAAGTCATTACCCAAAACGTAGACGACCTCCACGAAAGAGGCGGCTCCACCAATGTTTTGCATCTACATGGCATCTTACGACAAGTTCGCAGCACTACCCACCCAAATTTAGTATATGACATCGGCGACAAAGCGATCAAACTAGGCGATACTTGCGAAAAAGGCGGACAATTGCGCCCCCATATTGTCTGGTTCGGCGAGGCAGTCCCCATGATTGAACGAGCAGTACGCATTGCTTCAAAAGCGGATATTTTTATCGTAATCGGCACCTCCTTAGTCGTTTATCCTGCGGCATCCCTCATTCACTACGTCCCAA
The DNA here is from genome assembly GCA_020631155.1 of Bacteroidota bacterium. Lineage (GTDB taxonomy): Bacteria > Bacteroidota > Bacteroidia > Chitinophagales > UBA2359 > JAHDHV01. Next base: position 2,836 of record JAHDHV010000364.1, read on the forward strand.
AATTTGCCCCCAAATACCTCGTTGATCCCAATATTGGCGGCGTAGATGGCGTATCCAATTTAACCATTTTTCAAAAGAAAGCAACCGAAGGCGTGACAGAGTTAGTGGATAAATTGTTGGGGGAGGTTTGAAAAAGGAGCGAGAGGCAAAAAAATTTTATAGTCAATAATTATGCTTGACATTAAGATTAAAAAAACTATATTAGTTAAACATTTTGAATGTTTAGGTTATTATTTCGATAGATAAATAATTAAAATAGTGTTATTATTTCTTCTTTTTTTGCCTTTTCATTTTCTTATTTAAAGCAATAAAAAATAATTTTTAAGGTTTTAGTTTTTGTTATGTATTTTTTAGCAAAGTAAATATCATTTTATTTTAATTCACTTTTAAAAACACATTGCTTTAATATGGCAAAAACACCCAAGAAAACCAATAGACAAACTAATAAACAGCAAACAGATTATGAGAAATTGGCTGCAAAATTTGTTACCTATTTTCAAGCGTATGACAGCTTGAAAGAATATGATTTGAAAATAGCTTCTCGAAGGAAAGAGAGTATTGAAAACAAAAGACAATGGATAGAATGGTTAGAAAAGCCTGAATTTTTAGTCGCTTTTTTAGGTTCTTTTTCAGCAGGAAAATCTACTGTAATCAATTCGATGTTGAATCGGAGTATTCTTCCTGAAAACACTAAATCAACTACAGCAGTTCCAACATATATCAAAAAAGGGAACCAGGACTTTGCAATTATTCGTTATGTTTCTAATAAACAGAAACAAGAATTAGTTCATTTATATATGCAAGAAGTAGCTGAGGAAATAGCGGAAATAAAAACGATTTCACTTCAAAGCTACAATTTGTATGATGAACAAGAACGAGAAAATTTATTAAATGTTATTAATGAAAAAGTTAATACTATTGAGGACAAAGACACTTTATCTAAAAGCCTCAGAGCTTTAGCTTACATAAAGAAAATCATTGATGAGTGGTCTAGTCATCCGAGTAACTCTAAAACTATAGATGATTTGGGACAACTAAAAGATTATGTAACTGAAGATGCAGAAGGAATATTATTTATTGATAGGGTTGAAGTATCTGTAAAGGATATAGATGTTCCTACAGATATTGTATTGGTAGACTTGCCTGGCTTAGGTGTTGCTAATAAAAGGCACCAACAGGTTACCAAAAATTTTATCGAAAAAGAGGCCAAAGCTTTTGTTGTATGCATGAAACCATTTTCGCTTTTAGAAGGAGAGGAAATTGAATTTCTCGAAAAAATGAATAAACAAAATCCTTCTATTTTGCAAAGAGCTTTTTGGCTGACTAATCAATGGGATACACTACTTCCAGAACAAAGAAAACAAGAGGAAAGTAACTTTAATGAAAAAGTAAAATCCTATGGTTTTAAGATAGATGAGGATAGGGTATTTAAAGTATCAGCACTTGTACATTTGCTACTTAATATGCTTAGAAATGAATCTAAACTAGATAAGTATGATGAAAAATATTTCAATAAGCATAAAAAATGGTTGTTAGAAGACAAATATAAAGAGTTGGGAGGCAAAAAAGGAGTAGAATTAGAACAACTTATTTCGGAAAAGCTAAAATTTGAAGGTTTTCCTGTATTCCATCAAACTTTATTTAACTACCTAAATAATAATGCAAAAACTGAGTTTCTAGAGTATGGCAGATTGGCACTACAAGACATTCAAGATAAGTTATTAAATGTATTAGAACCTTTAGTAAAGGAATACGGATTAGATGAGGACAAAGACTTAGAGAAAATATATATTGCAGAGTTTACTACTAATACACTTAATGAATTAAAAAAGAAGTTGTGTGCTATAATTGAACAACAAGCTAAAACAATGCGCTTACAGTGTACTGCTGACAATTTTACTATTTGGGAAGGAAAGCAAGAAACAAAAGCTATTAAACATATAAAAGAAAAAATAAAAAGCCTTGACCGTTCTGATTTACGAAATGAACTAGCTAGAGGAAAGCATTTAGACCATATTTTTGCTCGTTTACCAGAAAAAATTGAACAAAAAGAACTTCCTCAATTAATAGAACAAGTACTCATTGACCAAGTTAGGCACATAGTATATAAGAATTTTTCCAATAGGCTTTTAGAAGAATTGCGTAAAACGGCAGGTAATTTATTACCTAAAGAAATTGATGATATTCTTGCAGATAAATTGAGTGATAGAGATTTGACAAATCGAATTAGAGGTTTAACAGATTGCTTGTTTTACTTATATGGTGATACTATTGAGCAAGTTGGCAGTAGTATTGCAGACAGTAATAAAAAAGTGCAAGAGAAGGTTACAGAAAAACAAAAGAAGATGCAAGCAGAAGGCAAAACCTCTATTTTTGGTAGCATCTTTGGACGATAATTAATATTAACTAATTTAAAATTAAAAAAAATGCCAAATACTAAATATAAAAATACAGCAGTAGAAACTCAGATTGAACAATCACTTGCAAAGTATCAACAAAACTTGATTGATTTTGTAAAAAAAATTCGCAATCCAATAAATATTTTTACATTAAGAAGTTCTAAAAACTATGTTGAGGAAACAGAAGTGTTTTTACTAGAACTTTTTAACGCTCCTGAGAATGAGAAAGCGATCAGTAGAACCATTGTTCGCACCATCAAAGATAGAGATGATAGTAAAGATATTGAAACAAAGCGACGAGAAGCTATCAAAAAGGCTTATGAAGTGGTTAAAGTATTATAATACATAAATTATAATATTATTTTTAAAAGGTGTTATATAGATTTTTTTGGTTCTATATAGTACCTTTTTCATGAGAACCTCGTCCATTAAAAAAACTCAAAATTCCAAATTTTTGCCCTGTAATACATCAGTTACCAACCTCCTTCTATTTGATTAAACTCCTCATCTATTATGTTGCTCAGATTTTCCGCCTCTTTATCATCAATAACACCTGCAAATTGAAGCACATCATTTTTATTACTTTCTTGTGCTGTTGCATACATTTTTTTTTGTAACTGTATAAAATCAAATATCTGATTCAGCAAATAAGGATTTTTAATAGTGGATAAATCCAACAATATTTGGTCTTTTAATGTCATGTATTGTTTTTTAAAATTCAATGTCTAATTGATTATTCGGTAATTGCAATTTACAAAAATTAATTGACAATTGCAGAATCAATTTAAAAAATAGAAAAAAATACATTTTCTAAAAAAAAACAAACTACCAATCTCCTTCCCAACAATTTTAACGATAAAAACCACCCTCTCAATTGCATAAATTAACTTTTTCCCCTAAATTTGAGTGATTACTCAGTTATTGTCCAAATAATATCCCGTACAGACGCGATTAATCGCGTTTCTACCATCAAAATCACGTCTGTACCATCAAACTAGCGTCTATACCATCAAATTCAAAATACATGACAGCAAAGAAAAAAATATCGCGCCGTAAATTTTTGCTTAGAGG
>JAHDHV010000365.1 GCA_020631155.1 Bacteroidota bacterium
TTTTTCCCTTCATATAAAAAATACTTTGCGATTCCCTAAATTCTTGACACACTCACATTCAATCATTCAATCCATTATTTATTATGAAAATTTTTACACAAATATTTCTGGTTATCATAGGATTAGCTTTTGCTATGGTAGGTGTACAAGCCCTCCTTACTCCACAGGCTGTAATGGACAATGTGGCTATTACCTTAGACAATATCAGTGCATTGAGTTCTACTAGAGCAATGTATGGTGGGGTAAATTTATTGTTTGGTTTATTTTGTTTATATGGTGCTTTTCGTGCATCACGCGAGGCCTTGATACTTGTTGCTTTGTATACCATTGGCTTTGTCATTGGTCGCTCCTTCAGCATATTCGCAGATGGAATGCCCAATAGTTTTGTACTCACTTGGTTTACTGTAGAGGCGGTTGTGGCGGTAATCGCTGTGTTTTTGTTGTATAATTCTTATCGCAAAAGTGCTGGATAATTTCGCAATTGCATTTGTTTATTAACATTGCAAAGGAATATAAAAAATCAACTTCAATAAGGTTAAGTAATTCTACAATAATAAGTTGAACCAGTCACCTTTATTATTTTGCTTTGTACTTCGTTGAAAAGCCTCATCGTAGCTCCGCTATGCCTACGTTTTTCGCCTCATACAATTCAAAATTATTTTGGCTTTATGGTTCAACTTATTATTTCCGCATTACTAATCGCATTTTCACCTTATATATTTATAGGAATATCTATTAACCATTAAAGGTATTTATTTTTGAGAAAAAAGGAAACAAAAATGCTATATTTGCGTTTTATTGACAAATATACACATTATGTTAGTAGAATTTGCTGTAGAAAACTTTCGATCTTTTAAAGATATGCAACGCCTTCAAATGGAAGCGGCAAACATCACCTCTAAAAACAAAGATTTAGACAAACAGAATGTTTTTAAAGCCAAAAATTTAAACCTCCTAAAGTTCAAAGCAATTTATGGTGCAAATGGAAGTGGTAAAAGCAATCTTGTAAATGCTATGGCTACTATGTGGCAGATTATAAAGAATTCTTTTAAAAATGATGGGATTTTAGATGAATATATTCGCGCTTTTCGTTTAGATGAGGTTAGTAGTAAAGCACCTTCTTTTTTTCAAATTGTTTTTATTCATGAGGATATTCAGTATCGTTATGGATTTGAAGCAGATAGAGAGCGCATACATTCAGAATGGTTGTTTGTCAAAAAGCGAAAGGAAGTTCCTTATTTTTTGCGAGAAGATAATGAAATTATTGATTATAATGAAAGTAGCTTTAGCGAAATTAAAGCTATTTTAAAAAATAAACACAATAATGCACTTTTTAGAAAAAATAGTTTAGTTTTATCTGTATTGGCTATATTAAATGGGAATCTAGCTACTTTAATTTCGCAAACAATATATAAAAAAATAACTATATTCTATGATATGGAAATTCCTAGGACCGAGGCATTTCTTGCGTATATACTATCTAAGGATGAACCATATAAACGTAGAGTTCTAAGTTTTTTACAAAGTATAGATGATACAATATTAGGTATTGATATTGATAAAGAAAATCAATTTTTGATTCAAAGAAATAGACTTGATAAAAACAATGTTCCTCAATTGGTTAATTTTCACTTAGAGAATGAAGAAGCAGAGGGTACAAAAAAAGTATTTTACTTAACGCCTATGTTATTGAAATTATTACAACTTGGTGGAACATTGATCTTAGATGAATTTGATGCACGTTTACATCCATTGTTAAGTGAAAAAATAGTTAGCCTATTTAACAGTAAAGAAACCAATCCCAATAATGCACAATTAGTTGTTGTTACGCACAATACAAATTTAATGAGTGCTAATTTATTAAGGCGTGATCAAATTTTATTTGTTAGTAAAAATCGAAAAGGAGAAAGCAGCATAGTAGATTTAGTTGAATTTAAAGGCATCCGAAATACGACTTCTTACGAAAAAGATTATTTGATGGGAAAATATGGAGCACTTCCCTATCTCAATAAAATTGAGCAAATTTTTAACCAGTAAAAGCAATGGGGAAACCAACTAAAAAAACGGATTTAAAGAAAAAGTGGGCTCAAGGTAAGCGTAAAAAAAGAGCTTATGCAGTAGAAAATCGCAGCATTAATAAACTCTTTTATATCGTTTGTGAAGGTGAAGTCACTGAACCAGAGTACTTTAAATCCTTTCGACTAACAAGTGCAAAAGTTGAAAGCTATGGCTTAGGAGAGTCAAAAACAAGGCTGGTAGAATCAACTATTGACATAAAGGAAAATGAAAGTGACGATTATGAATTTTGGTGTGTGTTTGATATGGATATTGTTCCAAGTGATAGCAGTCAAAAGCAAGATTTTAACAATGCAGTGCATTTAGCTGAAAAAAACGATATAAAAGTTGCCTACTCCAATGATTGTTTTGAATTATGGTTTGTTTTGCATCTAAAAGTAGTGGAGCAACAGTTTTTAAGAAAAAAATACTATGAAGATTTAGGCAATTTTTTCGATTGCAATTATGAAAAACAAGGCAAAAATCGAGTATTTGCTCAAAAAATTTATGATGAGCTGCAAAAAGCACCTGCAAATCAAGCGGAAGCCATCAAACGGGCTCAAAAATTATGGGATAAATTTGAATTGGAAAATACCCCACCTGCTGATAGAAACCCGTGCACTAATGTACATCATTTAGTCAAAGAATTAAACGAATACTTAATAGACTAATTTTCCACCAGCCCCTTATAAGGCGACCATTGATAAGCGTCCTCTTCTTCGCTTTGGGTAAAAGGAATGTCTTTATCATAGAGTTCTACGAGCATTTCTTTGAGCTTTGCCTCAAAAGCTAGGAAAAAGTCATCTTGAATGAGTTCCCCTTTTCGCAGGTAGCGAATCCCTTTATGTATTTCTTTTAGGGCATAAATTCCTAGTGAAATATTAACAGGAATATGTTTATCTTTAGCTCTCCTCCAAAATAAATAACCATATAAATACGCTTGAAAACCAGCTTTATAGCTAGAATCATCAAAGTATTTGTCCATATATCGCTCAATAGTTATCTTAAAGGCATTTTGCGTGTCAAAAATTTTAATATTTCCTGTTTTATAATCCAAAATTCGATAAACACGCAGAGGTTCGTCTATACCTTCTACCTCCCATTCCACTTGATCAATGCGGTCAATGATGCCAGAAATGCGGACTTCTCTGCCATCGCCAATATCCAGACTTGTTTTATACTCTTGTGCTTCCAAGCCTATGATTCGGAAAGGAGCATCTTTTTCATCATTTTTTAATACTTTTTTTACTAAACGCAAGATTACCTTTTTTAATAATAAATTTTTCCCTTCTTTATGATGATTGAATTTTTCTTCTCTAAATGCTTTTAATAATTGACGCTCTATAAATTTAGGACGCTTGAGTAATTTAGCAATATCGCTTGCTTCTACTTTTGTTTCCTCTAAATCTTGACGTAACAAATGGCTTATCAAGCGAGTTTTCGCTTTTTGTAATAAAGCAACTGTTATTTCCTCAAAATCAGGTATATTAAATTCATCAAATAGCGTTTTTATTTTTTTCTTTTTTGCATCATTGCTTTTTTTAGCCTCTTTTAAAGTTGCTCTTTTAGCTCCTTGCTTTTGTTGTAATTCAATACTGATGTGTTCGGTTAGCCATTTTTTAGTTGTATCCACTAAGTCTAAATAAGCCTTCTCTTGCTTATTTTCTGCTTCGCCTTTTGCTGCTATAAGCTCCTGATTTTCAGCACTTACTTTAACTTCTGTGGTTATTTTTTTGTTATCTTCTACCAATAACTTAATATTGTAGGCAGCCAAATTGCTGTATTGCACGGCTTGTAAAATGACCTTATCTGTAATAAGTTCATATTCTGCCAGTTTATTGTATAACAAATCAATGTATAACAATTCAATTGTTTTGTGTAAAATATTTCCAAAAATAATTGGATTAATATCCTCATCAACGGCTTCTAGTTCGTGCAGTTCGGCGATGTATTTAAAGTAAAACTGTACAGGGCAGTGAATATAAGTGCTCAAGGCAGAAGGCGCGTAGGCTTTAGGCTTTAGGTCATCTACGGTTACATACCGCTTTAAATAACGCTCCAACTTTTGCATAACTGCCTCACTTTTAGGGATTTTTAAGCCTTCTTTTTCTTTTTTGATCGCTGGAAGCGACGCAGTAACTAATTGTGATTGTAAATTTATTTGTGTATTTTCATGATTTTTAATTTCGTGTTCTAATTGTAATAAAAAGCGACTTTTTTCTCCACTTCCTAAATTACCAACTTCTGTATTATAAAATAAATATACATTTTCGGAGCGTTGCAGCAGATGATAGAAGTGATAAGCGTAAATGGCATCTTGATCTAAAAAGGTAGGCATTCCACAGCCCTTCCGCAAATTAAAAGGTATAAAAGTTTGATGTGGTTTGGTTGCAGGTAAAATGCCTTCGTTTAAGCCCAAAACAAAGAGATTTTTAAAGTCTAGGGTACGTGTTTCGAGAAAACCCATTACCTGAATACCACGCAAAGGTTCGCCTGTAAAGGGCAGTTTTACAGACTGAATGACCTCGCGAAATAATTTCCAAAAAGTATCTAAAGTAATATTTTGCTGATATTTTTTAAGTGTTTCTTCTAACTTTTTTAAATGTTTAAGTAAATGATAAATAAACTCTAAGGTGATAGAATCTTTGATGGCTTGCACTTTTTCAGCCTCCACTTCATCAGGTTTTACATTCAGATCAGCATCTTCCGTTTTATTTGCTTCTTTGATTTCGCTAAATAATTTTACCAGCAAATCATTAAAGCGTTTGATAAGATCGGGAAAGATTTCGGTGCATTGAAAAATGATTTGAAAAACAGAAGGCTCTAGTCGTCTGCGAATGGTTTCTGCATTGATGTAGAGTAAATTGTTACGGGCAATATAGGCGGCATAACGGTCTACTTCTTCTTTTGCAAAGGCTTTGATAAAGGGATTATTGATGATTTGCAAGACAAATTTGCTGTAAAAAGCGACCTTTTTGGTTTTTGCTGCTCCATTTAAATGCTTTTTTTCCTCATTTTCTAAACTCGTTTCTGTGACAATCCCCGTTTTATAGAGTTGTACCATCACCTCTAGTAATTTATACAACGGACTATCTTTTAGTGGATACCCCATTGTTATATTAATTGCTTCCACATTTTTAGGTATGGCAAATAGCACAGGAAACAACAAACTTTCATCCCCTAAAACAATAGCCGTTTCCCCAATTTCTAGGGTATCTTTTGCTATTGCCTGTTGAATTAACTCTCCTGTATATTTGGCTTGCCCAACTTTTAGCGGCACCCCAACCAGATGAATATTCTTGTTTTGTGTTATAAAATCTGTTTGCGTTTCCCAAATATGCTGTACATTATCCTTCCATTTTTCGTAGTATTTACTGATAAATTTTCCTGCTTCTTGTTTTTTGTCATTTAGATAATAAACATCTGTATCCCAGTAAACTTTTGCATTAAAATTTTTCACTAAATGTTGAATAATTCCTTCTTCGGCTTTACCCAATGCATTGAAACCACCAAAAACGATTTGTTTGAATGGAATCTGTAAAGTTCCTTCTTTTAATTGTGCTAAAATTTGACGTTGTATCATGCCTTCATAAGCAGCATTATTTTTGCTTAGGGTCTCCTTAAATTCTTTATAAACTTCGCCTAATATTTCCCAAATTCGGATAAATTCTTGCTCTAGTTCTGTATTTTCTTCCTTATCCAATACATTCCAAAATAACTTTAGGTACTCAAAACTTTCATCAGGCAAGGCAAAATCTTCTTCTAACTGTTTATAGTCTTTTAAATTTGAAAATAAAGCTTTTGCATCTACCAAATATTTATCTGCTTCATCAAAATCCCTTAAAATAATTTGCCCCCAATGAAAAAATTTATCAAAAGCAACTTCTGGCTCTTTTTGTTGGTAAATGCGATACAATTCAAAAATTAGTGTAATGGGATCAAGCACAACTTGTTCGGAAAGATGCTCCATAAACTCCACAACGCTAAAGACTTGTGGCGACCATAGAAAGCGATCCTTAAAGCGAGTTGTCAGATATTTTTTGAAATAGACCCCTGCCCTTCGAGTAGGAAATACATAACAATAGTCCTTCAACTCGGTCAATTCTTGCGCTTGCAAGTCAATGTCATCTACTATTTTTTGTAAAAAAGATTTCAAATTTAGAAGTTAGCTTTTTGGATATTTAGATTTTTGGCTTTTTGGATATTTAGACTTTTGGCTTTTTGGATATTTAGACTTTTGGC
>JAHDHV010000366.1 GCA_020631155.1 Bacteroidota bacterium
GTAATTTTTACTCTCAATACATCATCTATAGTGCCATAAGGTAGAATAAGTGAGCCATAGGCATCGGCGAAAACGCTGATCTGTCCTGTTTTTTCAATGGTACTTTGGTCGCTAATATCAAAAGTTCCAGCAAACTCATCAGAGTGTGTGTCATTGTAAGTAAAGGCGGCAGGTACAAGTGTTTGTGGATTGTTGTAAGGTACTACCAAATCGTTGGTAACGAAACCATTTTTAAGAAAACTGCCTCCTGCTGCATCAAAAAATTCGTGAGTAATATTAGAGGTAGAACCAAAACTCAATCCCTCACTATAGGCAATAGCGATGCTTGCATTGGCAAAGCTAGAACTATTAGGGGCATTATCGGCTGCAATAACTTGTGCAGACTGTGAACTAACAGCACTAAGGTTAGAGAAATCCCAAGTGATGTCTACACCTGCTGGGCCTTGGCTTAAAGTAGGGTCATTAACAACTGAAATTTCTAATACATCTCCAATGCTAGGGGTTGCTGCTCCATCAATAGTGGGCTGTGCAACGGCATTTAAACTAAATATACAAAGGGTAAGTAAAAATATTTTCCTCATAATTTTATTTTATGTTTATCTTCTAAAAAAAGATACGTTTGTTGAAAAATAGGGTTGTCATTGCTCGGTCAATTGGGGAATTTCCCACTTTTTTACCCTCAAAAATAAAGCCTATAATACAATACATTTAACAATATATATGTCACTGGAGTGTAATGTGATTATGTGAGATTTATAAACTACTGAAAGTTTAATGAATTAGCTTTTAGACTTATTAGCAAATAATTGAAAAGTTGTTATTCACAATTTCTAATTCATACTTAAATTTACTTTCTTTCATCTCTTAATTTCAACAAATCCTCGTCTGAACGGATGGTGTTAGGCGTTTCAAAAGATACATTAAGTTGGTTAAAACGATCAATTTGGGCATAGAAAGCCGTAGATACTGCAGGTTTAGGGGAGTCCTTTACCGTTTCATTAGAGATGACCAACAAAGGATAAGAAAATGAAGGATGATACCAAGCATAGGTTTCTACCAAATAGTCAAACGTCATTTCTGTACCTACCAATTTATCGGTATACTCGCGAACCGTTTTGATGCGTAATACATCTTCAAGTGTGCCATAAGGCAAGATAAGGGTGCCATAAGCATCCACATTTACTTTTACCTTTCCCGTTTTTTCAATCGCACTTTTATTAACCTTAAAATTTCCAGAAAAATCATCTTTATATCTATCGCCATAGGTGAGTTCGGCAAAAGTTAAAGTTTGTGGATTGCTATAATTGACCACCAAATTGTCGGTTGTTAAACCATTTAACATAAACTGATTGCCATTGTCGCTAAAAAACTCATAAGTAACATTAGCTGTTGAGCCCATTTTTAGTCCTTCGCTATATGCTACTGCAATATCAGCATTGGGAAAACTTGCACCATGCGGGGTATTACTTGCCGAAACAACTTTTGCCGTTTGTGAATGTAAAGGAACAACATCCGAAAAGTCCCAAGTAACAATATCACCTGTAAGCCCTGTGCTGAGGGTAGAAGCTTCAATAGTGGTAATTTGTAGTTCATCACCAACTTTAGGTGTTGCCTTTAGGCTAATAACAGGCTGCGCTAATACAGCTATTTGAAAACCGATTACAAAAAGTCCTAATAAAATTATCTTTTTCATAGTATTTTTTTTTTCGATTAAACATACGTTTTAGCGGGGTTGTAGGTTTCTATTTTTGTAAATTAAACTAATTCAATTCTTTTATTATCAAAAATAGAGCCTAGAATAAAACTTGTAAATTATAATGTATATAATAGTAGGTCAATGTATGAAAAAATAAATAGTCAAGTTTTAAAAAAATATAATGTATTTGTGCTTTATAAAAAAACGAATAAATATTGTCATTGAAGAATGTATACAATGTTAGGAGCGAACTATTTATTAGGTTTTTTTGAAAAAAAAAATAAAAAAAACAAAAAAATGGTGTAAAAGTTAACCTTCTACACCATTCAAGTAATGGAAAAAATATTTACAATTTTTTTTAGTAATTATTTTGTATGAAAAAATATGCTAATGTTTTATTGATTTTTTACTTACAAGCAGCAATAGCCTTTTCATAACTTGCCTTAAAAGTTGCTTTACCCTCTGCAGGTAATTTTTCTTCTAATATATTTAATCGCTCTTGTAGTAGGCTTTTACACTTATCCGCACTTTCACGAGCCGAACAAGCACAATAAGCCCTTGCCATAGCTTCTCCTCTTTTACCAAAAACAGTGGCCAAATCCATAGAGGTAGCTTGACGATTTTTTGCAGGCTTCTTTTTATTAAGGGATTCAGGGGCTTTTAGGGTATTTGCTCCTTTAGCGTTTAGTTTAGCACTATTTTTTTGTAAAAGGGTTCTCTTATACATTTTATTTTCCATAGCAGTCTTAGAAGTAGCTTTCGCTCCTTTGGTATTTTTGGTAGCAGTTGGTTGTGTCGTAGCTTTAGCCGCAGTTGGTTGTGTTGTAGTTTTAGCCGCAGTTGGCTGTGTTGTAGCTTTAGCCGCAGTTGGCTGTGTTGTGGTTTTAGCCGCAGTTGGTTGTGTTGTAGATTCAGCAGTAGGCGTTTTGGAAGTTGTAGTATTATTGGCAGTAGGCACATTATTTCTACGAGCCGCTTTAGTTTGACTATTAGATTCGGCGGTAGGAGTTGTTGTATTTGCTTTAGAAATGGCTTTTGCTTGGGGGGCAGCAGTAGTTGTCGCTGTTGCGTTTTCACCATCTGTTGCACAGGCTTGAAACAGTAGGATGACTATAGAACAAAGTGTTAGTAATGAAAATAATTGTTTCATCAGATTTGGTTTTAGTAAATGAATGAAATAGAGTACAAAGGTACTTATTTTTAAAAAAAATGTTGGGGTAATTTTATGAGAGACTGTCTTGATTTTGTTTTTGGCTTTGAGTTTTTTGCCCTAGCATTTTATGCTAAAAATGAAACTTAATCTGTTTCTGATAATAAATAATTTTGATTTTTTTCGTATTTAATTGTTTTTCATGGTATTATATATTGTGGAATTATTTTAAGTAGAATAATGAAAGGGTTTATTTGTAATTGACTGTTCTATATACCTACTTTATTTTTTATGATGTATTTATTAAAGAATCTATTTTCTAGCAAAAAAAATTGAGAAATGACTTATTTAGAAAGAAAGAAAAAATTAAATTATTTATTAGAAATGATTGACAAAGGTAGATGTTTATCTTTAAAACAAATTGCCTACAAATTTGAATGTTCAGAAAGAACAGTAAAAAGACTGTTAGCTAATCTACGTGATGAAGGACATGAAATTAAATATTGTTATGCTACACGGAAATTTTATATAGAAAATTAAAAGAGGACAATTTCTGTCCTACACAGGATTTACTTTTGCTGTAAAGGCGGTTAAGGAAGAGAAAATGTTTTACCATTTTTTTAGATTTAAACTAGCAACTCAATGTTGATTTAATGACCAAGAAGCTTCTTAGAATTATTTTAATGACAAACCATTTTACTTAACAGTTTGAAATTTTACGAACATGAAAAAATTATTGCAACAAAAATCTGTATTAGTAGTATTAGCTATCGCATCATTATTAACTGTATTCATCGCTTGTGAAAAAAGTGAAACAGTAGGTATAGTTTCAGATACAACTAAAACTACTGAGAAGAATGTTGAACAGAAATTAACTGCATTAAAATTAATTAAAAATCTAGAAGATTTTGACAATATTTTAAAAACACGTCAAACTCCTTTGAATAAATTAAGTGCTAATGCATTGACGCTATTTAAGGATGAGTTGGTGTTTGCTAAAGATGGTAAATTGGCAGGAGCGAGATTCTTCGAAGCAAGACAAGAACTTTCTAAAGAGGCATATTATGAATTATGGAGATTGTTTGACGTTGATATGTATGAAATTAAAGCCAATATTTTAGAGCAAGATCGAGCAGAAAGAGCAGGAGAGTTAGGTAGTTTATTAAAGGCAGATAAAGAGCAAGATTACTTCTTTTATAGATGTGATGGAAATGCTACTTGCGTTTTGAGCCTCACATCTATTTGTTTATCTAATTGTAGATATCGTTAACTATTTAGTACTTATGGTAAATTGTCTTAAAAAGTTAATTTTATAGCCTACTTTATAAAATTCTATTAACTTTGTAGCGTTTCAAAAAAACATGATATTGGTTTTGTGGGAGAACCCTAAAATCAGTATCATGTTTTTTTTGTGAAAAAATAAGACAACAAACAAAGTAAAATGAAAGAAAAATATCACCCAGAACAATACTGGACAGAAGTAGGCAAGCGAATACAGGCGCGCGAAGATGGCAAAAATGTTATCGCAGGCGATGATGAGCCATATTATCGCTATAAAAGAAACCGCTTTTTAGAGCTGTTACATGCAGTTGATTTTAAAGGGAAATCAGTATTGGAAATTGGGTGTGGACCTGGCGGAAATTTGTTGGAAGTTTTAAAAAGGCAGCCCAACCAATTAACAGGGGTAGATATTTCTAGTCAAATGGTGGGTTTGGCAAAAAGCAAATTGCCTGATAGCGTAAACATCGTCAAAATTAATGGTACAAAATTGCCTTTTGCAGATCAGTTATTTGATATTGTTTTCACCGCAACAGTTTTGCAACACAATACCGATGAAGCAATGTTAAAACAAATTATGGCAGAATTGTCTAGGGTCAGTGCCGACCGAGTATTTTTATTTGAACGCATTGAATCCGAAATCAAAGGCGATGAACTATGTTACGGACGACCTGTTGACTACTATTCTGCTATTATGAAAAAAAATGGTTTTGAGCTCACATCAAAAGAGTTTATCAATATCCGAACAAGTTATTATGTATCAGGTGCCATTCGCAAGGGCTTAAATCCCAAAACCCGACAGGAAGGAGAGCCTTTAAATAAATTGTCTACTTTTCTACAAAATATTACGCTCCCTATTACCAAATTACTAGATAAAGTATTGACCTCTAACAAAGACATCGCACGATTAGAGTATCGTAGAAAAAAATAGTTGGTATAAAAGAAAACAGGAGACATGACTAATCTCATGTCTCCTGTCTCAAGTCTCAAAAAAGGCTATTTTTCTTTTAATATTCTTTTGGCTTGTCCTACCCAATCATCACGCTCAATACGCCCAGAGAAAAACTCTAAAATATCGTTCACTTTTTCCACATCATTTGGTGTGAAACTAGCGATTTGTTGGAAGGTGTAAATGCCTAATGCGTTCAATTTCTCCTCAAAAAACGGACCGATGCCTCTAATTTTCCGAAGGTTGTCTTTTTGTTCTAAGGTTGCCGAACCGATGCGACTAAAATCTAAGAAACCCGATTCTGCTTTTGCACGCAATTTCGCCAATTCCTTCTCCTTTTCCGTCATTTCTTTCTCAGGCTCCGCACTGTAAGAGGCAGTCATCGTATTTTTAAGCTTGGAAAGCTCGGTTTTTAATACTTTATTTTCATCGGAAACATTTCGCAATTCCAAACCTCTATCCGCCAGTTTTTGTACAACCTCATCCAATTTTTGCTGTAAATCGGCATTTTTAAGCCCTAAACTGCCATCAGGCAATGACGCTTGTAGCTCTGTTACTTGACTTGTTAATTGCGTTTTTTCTTCATTTAAACTGCTCAACTGATCTTTTAGCAAATGTTGGTCTTCTAACTGTTCAACCAATTTGTTTAATTTCTGATTTAGTTGACCTTTTTCATTTTCTAAATGATTGATAGTCAAACATAGTTCTTCTTTTTCTGTACTCAGATCAGCATATCGTTTTTGTAAGCCATCTTTATCATCAGTTAGCGTCAAATTGTCTTTTACCTTTCGCAATTCTTGATTCAACTGCTCATTAGCGGTTTGCAAACTGTTTAAATTTGCACTTAATTTAGTACTTGCTGCATCTTTGTTACTCAATTGCTCACGCAAATAGGTTAACTCGCGTTTCAAGCTTTCATTTTTGGTAGTAGCTTCGTTAAATTTGGCGCGATAGCCATCTACAATATCTTGATTGCGGTTTTTATCAGCTTTTTGCCTTTGTAGATTTTCAAATTTAACAATTAAGTCAGCCTTTGTTTGCTCTACATAAGAAAGGTCAGTTTTTAATTTGCTCACCTCATCAGCAAAATGGGCTTTTTCATCTGCCAATCGGTCATATTCTGCCTTCTGAAAATCAAGGATTGACAACTGTTTTTCCAAATCTTTTTTATCTTGATCGGCTCTATCAAGTTGCAAAGATA
>JAHDHV010000367.1:0-5872 GCA_020631155.1 Bacteroidota bacterium
AAACAAAGTTCACACACCCAAAAGCCTTTCCTTGTATTATCAGGAAAGGCTTTTGACGTTTGTAGGGGTAGCTCCTACCCTACTGTTTTTTCAAAAATAACTCATATTATTTAAAAGCTGTTTTTTCTACCTATTTATAATTACCACAAAATTACTTCTCTATAAAAGAATATAACTTTGAGCACTGCTTTGTCTATTAAACTATGCATCTGCCATTACACCTGTCCATTACAATGGGCACACTAACTTTCGTCTAGAAAATGCTCTTTTATTCCACCTTTTTCTATTGTGTAGTTTCATATGTACCTCAAAGAATGACACATATGAGAGTAAAATACGTCATTTTCGACTTCAAAATCAAAAATAAAGACAACATTAAAGTATAATAAACAATTTTAGTTCTATCATGAAATAAAAAATGGAAATTTATTTTACAAGCTCTAAATCATTAATAGTCAAGTTTTTGTTTCTAAAATTGCCCTACACTTAACAATGTGCAACAAGTTCTGGCATTTTTATTGATGATACTATTATTACAAACAACATCTAAACTAACTATACTTTGAATACATGTGTTTTTAGATAATCAACTATTGTAGTCAAGTATTTGTTTATGAAAAAGTTCTTTACTACTATACTATTTACTCAACAAACTACTAGTCTACTATGAAAATTCAAATTCTTCTTTCTCTATCCAACAAGAGTACTTCACCTTTCAATTTCTTTGCTTAAGAAAATTGATTATTTCCTTCTTTTTTACTATTCCTGATTTAATTAGGATATAAATTAAATATCAGAGCATCAGTAATTCTGATATACTATACACACCATTTACATTCCCATAATAATTTAAACATACACCTAAAATAAGTTATTTATTAGCTAATAATGTTAAAAAATGACTAATTAAACACTTAGATATAAGACTTGAGATATGAGATAACCAACTCACTATTAATTACTTATTACAAATCCAATAGTTGTTTAATTTTGTCTAGTTACTTAGTAATTCATTTTACAACATTATTAATTTTAAGTATAACTGTCATTATTTAAAGGAATATCACGCATTATTTATCATTCAAAAACACACATCAACATCTAAATACTATTTATTTTTAAGTTATTTTAAAATAAAAATATATTTACATATAAAAACAATCTAATTACACTAAAATTAATTTTTATGAAGACACCAGAAGATGGATTTAAAAACATGCTAGATCAATATCTACGTATTCCCGACAGTGATTGGAAACTATTTACAGACAAACTCTCAAGCAAAAAGCTAAAAAAAGGCGACATCTTTCTAAAAGAAGGTAAAATCGCTAGAGAGTTAGCTTTCGTTATGCAAGGCACTTTACGCTTATGTACTTCACACTATGATGAAAGAGAAGGTAAAATTAAAGAAAGAACAATTTACTTTGCAAATAATAACCGTAATGTTGTTATTTCTTCCTTTGAAAGCCTGCTTTATGAAAGACCCTCTAAAAATATTGTTGAGGCTTTAGAAGACAGTTTAATACTTGTCATTAACTATGACGACCTAAGAGAACTATACAATAAAAGCCATCCTATTTGTAGGCTAAGTTTACTCATCAATGAAATATATGTTGCAAGAGGAATAAATCAAGTAAGGGATGATAAAATCAATTCGCCTTATGAACGATTTTGCACTTTCAAAAAAGAGCAATCTGAGGTTTTTGATAATCCAAATATAAAGGCTTCCTATAAGTATGAATATATTAATATATCAAGAGCTTTATGGTATAAATTTAGAAATGAAAGGAATGGAGATTGTGAAAATGATGGAAACAATGATACTGATGTTCCGCCTTTCTGTCCTGAACGAATAACACCTTACAAATAATTTCAAATTTCAACTCCGTAGTCTAACAGTAGACACTTTTTTTAAATTTGCTGATCTATATTTGTGAACAAGCTTCTTTAATTTCCTTTAAAGTAAAGAATAGTAAGCTTAAAAGTAGTATTAAAAAGTCTATAGATATACTTTATTTATCACTTATTTAAACTATCTTAGTTACTGTAAAAAACAGTACATTTTCTTTTTTTTAACTTGCTCAATCATAAAATATATCTCATGGCAAAGCTTTATTCGCCATGAGGCATTTCTTTCCAAACACTAGCAAATTTTATTTCACATAATAAAATCTTTTAACCCCTAAAACATAACACAATGAAATATTTAATTGCAATTATTATTAGTTTATTTTTATTTTCTAATGAACTTTCTAGCCATAAGGCTTATCATATTGAATACTTAGATACAAGCGATAATAATATTGTAGCTAAAGATACAACTACACATAAAAATCAGTTTGTGCGTTTTCCTATTGATTTTGATTCTAAAGCATCTCCATTTGTTCAAGAATTATATTACCTATCACAAAAGAAAGAAGATAAACAGAAATTATTCATTATATTATTTCATGGATTCCAATTAGGTAAACTTGGAAAGGAGTGGAATAATATGGCAGAATTAATAAATAAATATGGCAAAGAATTAAAAGAATTAAAAAAACTAAAGACAAAATTCTACAAATATGATTACAAAAAAAATAAACCAATGAAGGTTAATGAATATACTAAAACACTTACTTTTGAGGATGCTGATCTAGTTATAATACTAGTTGATTGGGCATGGAAAAGTTGGCAATGTAATAATGTAAGGGAAAACGAACGGATTGCCCAAAAAACTAGACAAGAAATATTGAAATTGCTAAATATAAAAAGGGCATGTGACTTAAATGACGTAGCACTTTTCCATATTATATTTCATTCTAGGGGAATCTACCCTACAAGGGAATTTGCGGAATTATTAGATACAGATGGAGTCGAAATTGATTTAGTAACAGGACTTGATCCACATCCATCTTGGAAAGAAGTGGAAGAATTTAACGACGGAGTTAGGAAAAAAGACTATCGCGAAACCCACTTAGAACGTTGTAAGTGTAATCAAATAAACATTATTAGTATTGAAAAATTCCCCAGTAATGTACTGAAAACCAATGTTTATTATAGACAAGATAAAAAGTATCAAGAAATTGATTCTCTTAGAAAAAAAGACTTTGCTTTTGATGGATTACCAATAGAAAATGCAACAAATTTTCAGTTAAAAAATGAAGCTTTGAAATCTTATAAAAACAAAAAGTATAATCCTCATGTTTTTATAAAAGACTTTTATTTTGGTATAGAATTACTATCTTTTAATAAAAAAAAAAGTATTGAGGAACTAATTATTGTTAAATACCCAAAGGATTCAATACTGAATTGTATTTATTTTGACACTCCATTAATAAGTGAACAAAAACCAAAATAGGAAAAATTATCTCATAAGGCATCTGTATTAAAAAACTAAAATCCTGTAATATGATACAGATGCCTTATTGTAAAAGAATCTCTAAAAATACCTAATTCCAAAAAAAACCACACCAAACCATGCCAACAAAACCAAAATCTCAAAACGCCATCAACGCAATTCTACATGAATACCAAAAAGTTGTTGACGAACTAAGCAATACCATAACGAATGTCACCGATGAGCAACTGTCCATTATCCTTGATGCGGAAACGGGGGATCCTGATTGTCGTTCTATTCAATCTATATTGACCCATGTTTGTTTGGCGGGCTACGGTTATGCGGTTCGTATTGAACGGCATTTGGGGGCAGATAAGCCTTACCGTAAACAGCTAAATTGCCATACTATTGCAGATTATCAACAGGAGTTGCAAGCTATGATGGCGTATAACAGAAATGCGTTTTCCAATATTTTTGATCACCAAATAGATGCAGTAGAAGAAGATAAAAAAATATTGACTTCTTGGAAACAACGCTATGATATTGAACAGTTAATGGAACATGCGATTGTTCATGTGTTGCGACATAGATACCAAATAGAAAAATTTATGATGAAATTATAAACAAACAATCATATAGATAAAAGGCATGCCTTTTCTCTACATACCTGATCACATCCCCTTCTCCTCCACTTTTTCTAATAGCCATCGTTTGTCTACCAATTCTTTTGTTTGGGTAATTTGTTCTTGAATTTGTTGTAGTTGTGCTTGTAAATTAGGGGTGTGTTTGCCTAGTTTTTTTAATTGCTGTACAAATTTAAGTAAATTTAAATAGCTATTGCGATGATAGGTCATATGGTCTTTTCGTCGTAAAAAAATACGAAAACTATCAATTAACGAAAATAATGATTCTTCCTCATCTAATTCATAATAGGTTTTCAACAACAACCGCCGTGCATCTAAGCTGAGAAATAATTCCTTGTATTCAATTTGCTGTAATAGCGGTACAACCTCCTCATACTGTTTTTTCACAAAATACCATTGCGCCAAGCAATAACAATAAGTGTTTTCTTGATATTTTAATGGAATTTTATTTTTATACTCCTCTAAAAAACCTTCCGTCCAATCGTATTCTTGTAGATTAATGCTAACAGCCGCAATGTTTTTATAGATTAAAGCTGGTAAAAAACCATTTTCCAGAATACTGCCTCTCTCCAATTCTGTTTGATACAATTCAAACAATTCCTTCAAATAAATAGTATCTCCACGATTCAAGCGTTTGATGCAGTAATTGCGCGCCAATACAAACATATCTTGCAATTCACTCAATGCTATTTGCTGATGCTTTTCTTGTAATAAATCTTTTAATTGTTGAAAGTGTTTGGCTTCTTGTGGCTCTAGCAAAGTCAACAAAGCATGATAGTAAATGCCAATAATCGTCGGATATTTTTGCCAATTTTTAGCCAAATAATTATTCAACTCATCTACTAAATCTAACTGATAATCAACACTAAATAAATTTTGGTAACTCAACATAGAGCAATAGCATTTTAACTTTTTAGCCAAATAAAATTCGTCTAAATGGTCGGATAATTGCTGCAAATTGGGTTCAATGTGTCGTTGATGTTGCTTTTCGAGAAAGTGATTTTTTTCTGATGCTAAGAAATATTGTTGATAAAAGAAAGTATCATCGGCAAGTAGATTGTTTTGTTTTTTTTGTAGTACATCTAAGGTTGTTTCAAAGTGTTTGTTTAGTTGCCGAGTACGGTAAGCAGAAAGCAAATGAAAAGGTTCCGCAGTTTGACTGTAGTTCAGATAAGCAATAAAAGTTGTCAATAGTTTAAAGGTATCTGACATCAAATGGCGCATTTTTAAGTCGTCATAAGCATTTTGTTTGCGGAAAATCTTTTGAAAAACGACTTGCTTATCCATTTTTTTATCCGCCCATGCGTCTATTTCACTAGGATTTTTTGGGGCATTTTTTATTAAATAATCACAAAGGGCTATCACTTCTTCTTTCTTATTAAAAAAAGGAGAGCGTGTAAATTTCTTTAGTTGCCGATGTTCGGCCGCCGTTAAAGACTGGAAAATAGCGAATAATTTACTTTTTTTCATCAAAAAACTTTTCTCTTTTATCTAAAAAAATACAGACACATTAATTTAGCTAACTCGCTGTAAATTAACGCTTTTTTTATTAAAACAGGCTTTTTTTTTCCGACAAAAGCACAAAAAAGTTATTTTATTCCCCTCTCTCCTACCCTATCTTTGTACTAGACATTAAAAAAAGGCTTATTCCCCTTTGCTTTTTTATCTATTTAGACGTAAAATATAATATAATTAATTTATTATCAACGACTTATAGCAAATTCAAGTGTCAGTTAATTTTGTCTAACTACTTAAATATAAATATAGCAACTCATTAAACAACATTAAAAAAAGGCTTATTCCCCTTTGCTTTTTTATCTATTTAGATGTAAAATTTAAGACATAATATGTGAGATAATTAATTTATTATCAACGACTTATAGCAAATTCAAGTGTCAGTTAATTTTGT
>JAHDHV010000367.1:5972-6232 GCA_020631155.1 Bacteroidota bacterium
ATAGCAACTCATTAAACAACATTAAAAAAAGGCTTATTCCCCTTTGCTTTTTTATTAACGGAAACCTAATATAGTAATATTACTGAAAGCTTATTTTCCTTTACCTTTGAGTGTGTCAAGGATTTAGGGAATAGCAATCTGACCACATACATGTGGTCAGATAAAATATCCTTTTTTTATTGGTTTTAAAGGGCGACCTTGAAATTTTTTGCGTTAAGAAAATTGGCATGAAAAGCGTTAAGAAATATCCGTAGTGATAC
>JAHDHV010000368.1 GCA_020631155.1 Bacteroidota bacterium
AATAATTACATGAAGTGACTTGTTATAAAGCCTTGTAAGACAGGAAATAAAAACAAAAAAATACTATGAGCATCGCCAAATCGTTGCCCTATTTTTAGATAAGCCTCATTATCTATTTATTATAATTGTAAAATATTATTCTATATGATAGATAAGACCAATTTTTTCACCCTATTTGGAGAGTTGGAAAGATTTTTGTTATATTTGCATCGCCGTTGACAAATAATGTCACAATATTGTCAAAGCAAACACGTAACTCATGAAAACTAAGTATTTTTTGGTAGGACTAGTGATAGTATGGCTATTGCTACATCTTACCAGCCAAGAAATTGTTGATAGTAAACCTCTAATTACTGTTGAAATTGTTGATGAAATTGTTGAGAAAGAAAGAAACGAAACTCCAATTGTAGCTGAAAAATTAGCAGAAGAAAAAACTAAAAAGTTTGAAAAAAAGAAAAAGCAAGTAAAAAAATCCGAGCAAAAGATAATACATAAAGCATCTTCTTCTATTGTATCCAGTATCAACAGTGCTAAACCACCAAAAATAATTACCGTAGGCGATTACCGTTTTAATAAGCGAGGGAAGGTAGTGAATCCTCCTTCATTTAAAAGCTTATATACGCTTACTATGCCCTCTACAAAGCTTAGAAAAGGCTTATCACGCTTAGAGGCGAACCCAAATTTGATGCAGGGCTTACAACAGCAGTCAAGGTTTTTAAAGCGAAAACGCAATAAAGGCACCAAAAAACTGGGCGGGTTAAACATTAGTCAACGGCAGTTATCCCAAACAGTTAGACAGTTGCAAGAATGGTTGCAGCGTCATCACCAGCCTTTTGCGGAGCTTTTTGAACTACATCAAATCAAGGGTAAAGATGGACATGGAAATGTGCAGTTCACAGGTTATTATACACCTGTTATCAAAGCGCAACGTTACCCAAGTGGTGCTTATCAGTATCCTTTATACCAAAAACCACGCAGCTGGGGGCAGAACTCAGCACCTACTCGTCAAGAAATAGATGAATATAAAGTGTTGGCAAACAGAGGCTTAGAGCTTGCATGGACGAATAGCCTTTGGGAAAATTACCAAATGCACATACAAGGTTCTGGCTATGTTGAATACCCTGATGGTACGCTAGAGTTGCTTATGTTTGGCGGACATAATGGGTATCGCTTTCAAGGTATTGAATTGCCTACAAGTGTTTATAATACAGGTATTGCACAACAAAAAGACTTAAATCGTAATAGGTCTTACACTTTTTTCAAAAAGGGAAAAAAGGCTAAAAAACCAACAGGTTCAACAGGCACAACATTAGCTGCCGATTATTCTATAGCAGTAGACCCACGCTATATTCCTTATGGTAGCTGTTTGTTAGCATTGATTCCTATTACAGATAAACGAGGCAAATTAATTCGCCATGAATTGCGGATTGTTTTAGCACAAGATAAAGGAGGAGCTATTAAAGGAGCAGGACATGTAGATTTGTATTGTGGAGCAGGTGAGGCGGCTAAAAAGAAGGCAACGGCGACAAATCATTATGGTCCTATGTGGCTGTTAGTGGCTAAGAACTAAAGTAAGTGCTAATTGCAATAGAATTATTTAACTATATACAAGAACATGAGACAATCTAAGCTGTTTGGAACCATTATAAGTTTCCGAGCAGCTTTTTTGTTTTAAGTAATGCTACAATCAATAAGTACACAACACAGTTGAGGAGTTGGAAACTTTTTTCTATTTTTCATCGTCTACATAAATGGGGGCATCGGCTTTCGTAAAAATATAAGCCTATTAAAATCTACTGCCTCTACACTGATTGATTAAACCTTTTACATACCATGAATAGATTAAATCGTTTTTTTGTGTTTTTATTAGTTGCTTCCATTTTCTGCCTAATATCTAATGATATTCAAGCACAAGATCGTGGATTTAAGAAAGAAAACCTCTTTTTTGGTGGCGATCTAGGATTAAACTTTAATAACAATGGAGCTTATGTGTTAATTGCCCCTGTGATGGGCTATCGCTTTTTGGAAAGTAGAAGTTTATCCTTAGCTATCGGGCCTTCTTTTGAATACTTCAAATCAGGTACACTTTCCACGAACTCTTTTGGTGGCCGCACCTTCGCACGATACGATATTTTGAGAAATTTATTTTTACATGCAGAATACGAAGGATTAAGCATTAAACAGTCAGGAATTAGTGATCGTGTTTGGATAGACCGCTTGCCTTTGGGTGGAGGTTATCGGCAGTCGCTAGGTGGCCGAGCGAATCTGAACTTTATGGTACTCTATGATGTGCTATATGATAGCGGCTCTCCTTATAACAACAATAGCTTTGACGGTTTCATTGTCAGAGGTGGTGTAACTATGGGGCTGTAGTTGAAATTGTTGAGTTGGTTGCTAGAGGTACAGCATTTGTCGTTCGAAGTTTGTAAAGCAAAAAAATAAAAATTGCTGCAATACTAACAAACCATAAATTACCAGAAAAATGTTTAAATTAGCGGAACATTAGTCTAGTCAGTTCCTAGCTCCTTCAATTAAGTAAAGGAATAGATAAGGAATTGAACAACGCTCAAAAATTTGTTTTTTATGTACGATAAATCCTACCACTATACCGCCAATTTACAAGCGTGCACCTTCTTAGTTACAGGGGGGGCAGGTTTTATTGGTTCACATATTGTAGAATACCTTTTACGACATCAAGCCAAAAAAGTGCGTGTGTTGGATGATTTAAGTACAGGACAATTGAGCAATGTACAACTATTTGAAAAGCATGATAATTATGAATTTATAGAAGGAGATATACGAGATTATGAAACTTGTGTAAAAGCCTGTGATGGCATACAATATCTTTCCCATCAAGCAGCTATAGGTTCTGTGCCGCGCTCGGTTACCAATCCTATGTATACGACTTCTGTTAATGTTAGTGGATTTGTAAATGTGCTAAAAGCAGCGCAAGAACAAGGGGTACAACGTATTGTTTATGCCTCTTCTTCTTCGGTCTATGGTGATGAAAATACATTGCCTAAAGAAGAAGCGAAAATTGGCCGCCCCTTATCTCCTTATGCTGCTTCCAAATTGACCAATGAGGTGTATGCCGATGTATTTAGTAAAGTTTATAATATGAAAATCATTGGTTTGCGCTACTTTAATGTATTTGGACCCCGCCAAAGTCCCAAAGGTCCTTATGCTGCGGTCATTCCCTTGTTTATTGAAGGCTTATTAAAGCAAACGGCTATTTACATCAATGGGGACGGTTTGCAAAGTCGCGATTTTACTTTTGTAGAAAATGCCGTACAAGCCAATATTCGCAGCCTTTTTGCCAATCAAACAGCCGCCTTTAACCAAGCATTTAATGTGGCAGTTGGTCAACGATTTTCTGTACTGGAATTGTATCAAATGATTGCCAAATTCGTAAACAGTAAACAGCAGCCCATACATCGAGACGAGCGAGTTGGAGATGTTAAACATTCTTTAGCCAATATCAGCAAAGCTCAGAAATTACTTAACTATCAACCTAAGGTCTATTTTCCAGAAGGTTTGCAGCAAACTATTGATTATTTTAAAGTGAAATATGAGACAGGAGATATGAGACAGGAGATATGAGATTAGTTTTTAGTTTTTTAAAAAAATCAACAAAAGACCAGAATTTTATACTATTAAGTACTGCACAATAATTAAATGGTACTTTTTGTTTGGTTAAAAAATTGAAAGTCAATACTTTAGAACAAAATTAAGACAAGCTCTTAAAAATCAAAACTCTACAAAATCCTCTAAATTTGAAACCACGTCAACCCAAAGTAGCTGTTGTTATTTTAAATTGGAATGGAACTGCTTTTTTAGAAAAATTCTTACCCTCCGTACTAGCCGCTACAACCTATCCTAATTGTAGTATTTATGTGGCCGATAATGGCTCTACAGACGGCTCCATTGCTTTTGTTCAAAAACATTTTCCCAGCGTTCAAATAATTGATAATCAAGAAAATTATGGATTTGCTAAAGGCTATAATGTAGCATTGGCTACTATAAAAGATGCTGACTATTTTGTTTTACTCAACTCGGATGTAGAAGTAACAGCTAACTGGATTGAGCCCATTATTTGGTTAATGGAGCGCGATGCCTTGATTGCTGCTTGTCAACCTAAGATACGGGCTTATTGGCAAAAAACGCATTTTGAATATGCAGGTGCCGCAGGTGGTTGGATAGATTATTTTGGCTATGTGTTTTGCCGAGGGCGTTTTTTTGATGTTTGTGAAGAAGATAAAGGGCAGTATGATCGGATGAGTGAGGTATTTTGGGCTACAGGAGCAGCTTTGTTTGTCAAAGCATCCCTTTATCGGCAAATAGGTGGCTTAGATGATGACTTTTTTGCTCATATGGAAGAAATTGATCTCTGTTGGCGACTTAAAAGGGCTGGTTATGCGGTTGTTTACTGCCCCAAATCACTGGTATATCATTGGGGAGGAGGGAGTTTACCCCAAGGAAGCCCCCGAAAAACCTACCTGAATTTCCGCAATAATTTGATTATGTTATTTAAAAATTTTAGCCGCTTACAATTACTTTTTATCCTTCCCATTCGATTATTATTAGACATTATTGCGGCGGTAAAATCTGTTTTGAGTGGTAATACTATGGAAGCAAAGGCAATTTTAAAAGCACAATGGCATTTTTTAAAGGACTTACCTAAATGGTATCATAAACGCCAAGAAGATAAGCAGTTAGTAGAACTTGTGCGTTATCCCCAAGCTCGCTCCAATTTGACTGGAATTTACCCTCATAGTATTATTGTGGACTACTTTTTGAGGGGAAAACGGTATTTTCACGAACTTTTTTAATTACTTATTATTATAGAATTACTTAACATCCATAGAAAAAGACATTTTGCTTTTAGCAAGTAAAAAACTTTTTCTCTTGATTAAGACAACATTTTGTCATTTTCTAAGTCTTTGATACACTCATTTGAACTCCTAAATAACAATGTGTAAACAGCACCTGTCTTTTATGGCGATTTTTTTCACATTTACAAAAAAAATCATTACAAAAAAAGTATATCTAAGCAATTCTTAGTCAATTACTTCAGGCAGGTTGAAAAAAAAGTCTATTATTTTTTAAAAAAAAGACCTAAATAGAAACTTTTTAGTTTGCTACAGTGTTCCTTTTTAAGTCATGGAAAAGTCTTTGTAAAAAACTCACTCACTCTTCTAATTATTTTTTGGCAAAATTATTTTCATCTTAACACTGTATATTGTTTACATTTTCAGTTGGTTAACCTGTTTTTGATAAGTTTATTTGTTATTTCTTATTTATGTTAATAAACTAATAAAAAAAAATAAAGTCATAAATTTGTCAGTATTTCTTTCGGAAATTGTATTTTTTTTATTAAATTTGTACAACTAGATTAAAAAAAACCTTATTAAACCCTATATCATGCAATTCTACAAAAATATATTTACTATCTTAATGCTACTATCAAGTTTTAACTACGCTTATTCAGTAATACCTACTATTTCTATTCAAAAAAATGAATCAGATACCGTTTGCAAGTGTGATTGTGAAATTGCTTTTGAATATGAAGTAGATGGACTGAATGTTAAATTTACAGGTAAAGTTGACAAAGGCGATTTTGATACAGTCAAGTATGAATGGCACTTTGGAGATAAATCTAATAGCAAAACAGATGCTAATGTAGAGCACCGTTACAATGAAACGGGTATTTACGATTTTACCCTTAAAGCCACTTTTGAAAAGCGAGATAAAGTGAATGGCCAAGATTGTAAGGCAAGTAAAGAGTTTTCAGGAACAGTATATGTGTTTGACTTTGATTAAACAAAAGTGTGGATACTATAATTAAAATTCTATCTTTTATTTATGATATTCGACACTTGTTTGATTTGAATAAAGTAAGTGCCAAGCACTATTTAATTGTACACAATTTTGTGCTAAAGTATTAGAAATGAGCAGTTTAGTCTTTTACTATTGTAACATTAATTTTGTCTAGATACTTATGAGTATTTTTTTGATAAATGATTCCTTCATAACCCCACTTTCAATTTTTTAGTCAAATGAAACAAAAACATTTACCACCATCTCTCTATGTTTGAAAGCATCAACAAATAACTGTTGATGCTTTTTTTATGTCTAGATAATTCAGGGTCAAGCACTAATTAATTGAGTGTGTCAAGAAAAGAGGGATTTCCTATAAAAGCTATTTGCCTGAATCTTT
>JAHDHV010000369.1 GCA_020631155.1 Bacteroidota bacterium
CTATTGTGGAGGGAGGTTAAATCATTATCATTCAGTAATAAAAAAAAATCCTGTCAATAAAATTACTGACAGGATTCTAATATTTATAGAAAATTTGAAGAGTGGTGTGGGGCGGGATCGAACCGCCGACACATGGATTTTCAGTCCATTGCTCTACCTACTGAGCTACCGCACCAACTTCAAATTTTTGCTTATTTCTTAGTATCAAAGAAGGTTTCGCAAAGATAAACTCTTTTTTTGTGCCTTGCAAGTACTTTAACCGAAAAAAGAAAACAAAAGTTCCGTTTTTTAGATTTAAATGCGAGATTTAAGACTCAAGACATAAGATTTATTATCTCAACTTATTATTTCTGCATTACTTATGTAATTTTCCATTTTCAACTTTCACTTTTCCATTTTATAAGTCTCACATCTCTCGTCTATTTATTACTCAACAAAGTTTTACCTTTACTAAAATTATCCAAGCCTTCTTTTAAAAACTTAGCATATTCCGTTTTATCAGGAGTATAAGGAACAGGTGTATTTAAAAATCGGCCATCAGGGGTTACTAATGCATAGTAAGGCTGTGTATTTTGGTCAAAACAGAAGGTTTCCAAGTAACTCCATTTATCGCCAACTGTTCTTACTTTTCGCTTTTTACCCTGTAATTCATAAGTAAATTGTTGTTCTTTAGGGAGATTTATATCTTCATCTACATAAAGCGAAACAAGCGTATATTGACTCAATAAAGGTGCAACTTCTTCCTCTGGCCATACATTTTCCTCCATTTTTCGGCAGTTTACACAAGCCCAACCCGTAAAATCTATCAATACAGGTTTATTTTCTTTTCTCGCAAGCTCCATTCCTTCTTGTAAATCGCGGATGCCTTCAAAATGAATTTCACCGCCTTCTTTAGCAATCCCTTGATGGCCTGTATCTCCACAATTAATGCTGTAGAAAATCGGAGGAGGGAAACCACTTACCAAAGGTAAGGATTTACAAAACATGCCGGGTACTAAATAAACAGCACCTAACAAACAGGCAACTGCCAAACCAATTCTACTATATGATAGTTTTTTAATTGGCGAGTCGTGTGGAAATTTGATGCGACCAATGAGGTATAAAGCCATAGCCACTAATAATACTATCCAAATGGCTAAGAAAACTTCTCTTTTTAATAAACCCCACTGTTGTACCAAGTCTGCATTAGACAAGAATTTAAGGGCAAAAATCAATTCGATAAATCCTAAAACGACTTTAACTGTATTCAACCAGCCACCAGAACGAGGCAGTGAATTTAACCAACCGGGGAAGGCTGCAAAGAAGGCAAATGGTAAGGCAAGTGCTACGGCAAAGCCTGTCATTCCCATCAATGGGCCAATTTGTTTGCCGCCAACAGCAGCTTCAACCAAGAGCGTTCCGATAATTGGACCTGTACAAGAGAAAGAAACCAATGCAAGGGTAAATGCCATAAAGAAAATACCAATCAAACCGCCTTTTTCTTCTGCTGAGGATACCTTATTGACTAAACTTGAAGGTAAGGTGATTTCAAAATAGCCAAAAAAGGAGATGGCAAAAATGACAAATATTAGGAAGAAAGCAATGTTAAACCACGGATTGGTAGACAGCGCATTGAGCGTACTTGGCCCAAATAGAACAGTGACAAAAAAGCCGAGTGCCACATAAATAACAATGATAGAAATTGCATAAATCAAAGCGTTGCGGATGCCTGTTTGTCGGTCTTTACTTTGTTTGGTGAAAAAGCTTACCGTTAAAGGAATCATTGGGAAAACGCAAGGCGTAAGTAAGGCAGCAAAACCACCCAAAAAGCCGAGTAAGAAAATCATCCAAGGGGATTGCCCTTCGTTGGTTGCTTTGCCTACCGCAGCCCCACAATCTTTGATTAAGCCCGTTAAACTACTGATGGCTTCGGCAGCCACTTTATTGCTGCTCAAACTGTTGTCCTTAGTAGGGGCATTGCCACCATTTAACAAGGCAGCAACTTCATCGGCTAGGCCGCTGGCTTTAGTAGAAAAGATAAAATCTTCGGTGCGAGGCGGCAAACAGCGTTTAGCATCACAGGTCATATAACGCAAAGAACCTTTAATTTGCGTGTTTGGGTCTGCCACTTTGACTTTTCTTTGGAAGGTAACCGATTTAAGGTATTTGGTTACATCCATTTCAAAAATCTTGTCGAACCCCTCTTTTTTGTGATCGCTTATTTCTGCTAAAACGCTATCACCTATTAAAGTAGCTTGATCATTTATATCAAAATTGAAAGTGGTAGGTACAGGACCAACACCGTCTAAAGTTTGGGAGTAGACCGACCAGCCTTCATCAATGGTAGCGGTTGCGTTCAATTCGTATTCGCCATTGCCTGCGTCTTTCATTTCAAATGCCCATTTTACAGGGTCTAAAATGCCAGAACCGCCGCCTAAATTGCCTAGTGGATTAGCTGCTACATCTGATGAAGAGGAGGAGAATTTTTTCTTCTTTTTCTTTTTCTTCTTCTTTTTTTTCTTTTTGGGAGCTTCCTCCGTTGTTGTTGCCGTATTTTGAGCGAGTTGCTCAGGGGCTTTGGTGCTTACCTCTTCGGTTTTTTCTGCTTTACTTTCTTTAGCAGTAGCTTTGGGGGCTACAGGCTTAGATTCAGCTGTTTTTGCAACTGTTTTTTCTTCTGCTTTTTGCTCTTTAACTGCTTGGTAAGCCTCTTTAGCTTGTGGCAGTTGTTTAGTGCTTGAAGCACTTGGAGCAGTGGTTGTTTCTATTGCTTTTTTTACTGCTGGACTAGACTCTGTAGCGTTTGATGCTGTTTTATCTCCAGTTGGGGGAGCAGGGGATAGGAGAGGAGTAGATAAATCAGCGGCATCAATGGTTGCTGACTTTTGGGGTTTGGTGTTTAAGTTGGCTGCGATTTTTGTAGTGGGAGCAGATGACTTTAGGTGAAAGTTAAAATATTCTTCCAAACGTACACAAGCTTCTTCATCACAAGACATATAAAGGAGGGGAATTTCTACCTTTACATCAGGCTGTTTGGTTTTTACTTTTGCTTTGAAAGTGAGTTTATCGTAGTATTTTTTAACATTCATTTCAAAAATAGGATCCATGCCTTCTTTAGCTTTTCCTATTTCTTCAATGTTTCCGATAAGTTCAAGATCAGGAGCTTCTGTAAACTCAAACTGTGCTGGAATAGGCCCACCTTCTTCAACTTCTTGGGAATAGATGCACCATCCTTTGTCCATTTTAGCCTTGAAAGTGAGTTCAAACTCGTTATTGCCTAAGTCTTTATGCGTAGTCACCCATTTTACAGGATCGGCAATTTGCGCCTGTAAGGTAGCATTAGCACTAAATAAAATAAATATAGATGCTAGTAATAATAACCAACTTTTTTTCACAACTCTAAGGTTTTGATACATTATTGAGGAGATATTTTACAGCCAATAAATAGCTTGATTATCATATAGTTAGCCAAATTTAGTTAGGGCAACTACCTCAATAAAATAGAAGTAAAAACTAAAAAATGAGTTTATAAGTACCATGGAATCATTTTTCACTAGTAAAACTACTATTAAATAATGTTTATCCTGTGTACCCATAGAATTAAAAAGCGATTAGCTACCAAAAAGATTGTTTTGGATAGCTATTTTTAACAACTGTTAACAATTTTTGCTCTTTTTTTACGCAAAATTGAAGTAAATAGACATAAGACGGGAGATAGGAGGTGTAAGATGTGCTTATTTTCAGCCTCAGACTCTATCTCATTTTGTTTTATAATTACTTAACTCCAAAATAGTTGTTTTTCGTTTTTTTTATCAGCGAAATAACTCCTTTACTTCAACGAAAAGAAGATATTTTTTATTATAAATGAATTTAAGACAGCGCATTGACTTGATTAGTCAATATTTATTTTAAAAGGGTACACAAATTAAAACAATAGTTTCTTTGAATGTTGAGTTGGTTTGTTTAGGGGGTAAATGTGTTTAAATACTACTGAAACCCTCGCCGAAAATAGGGTCTGAAACTCCACGATTGCCTTCGGCGACTTACTTTTTGCAGTCGCGAAAAAAGTAAGCAAAAACGCTTGTCAAAAATATCGTTCCTGCGCTTTGCTACCGATTTTTGACCTGCTCACGCTTCTTTTTCGTAAAGCAGATTCATGGATCTACTCTATCAATAAAAAAACGATGACTTTTGTGTACCCTTTAGAAATATTTATTCTTGTTTTAGTCAATTGTTCAAGTATTTAGGAATGTTACAAACACTTTTAGAAGATGTAATTAGATATATTCCTAAATTTGTATGGTAAAATAAGCTTTTTCTTAAAGGTTGCTAAAATAGGGGAAAGAAGTTTTATTAACAATAAAAATGCCTGATTTTTGTGTGTTTCAGCAAAGCAAGCAAAAATTAGGCATTAGGGCATGCTTGAAATGCTGTACTTTTCCACCAAACAGTTTGCCTGCGTTTTTCGCCTCGTCTGACGAAAAAATTACAGCTCTCAAAAATGACGTTTATTTACGATTAGGTACTTACCAGCATTAGTTAGATTGGCGTATAAACAAAAATTGCTTTTCTACCAGTTAAGTAGAAAAGCAATTATTTTTATAAAATATGTTGTTGTTAGTTCATAATTAAGCAATTGTTCTTGTGAATACAGTGTAAACGCCAATGATGACAAAGCCGAGTGCAGTTAATAAGACTAACCATAATGGGAAAATGTTTTCGGAAGCAGTAAAACCAGCAGAAGCGATGCTTGCAGGTATTACAAAGGTTTTTTCTTGTGGCAATAAATAACGCTCGTCATTTCCAGCCATAAATTTTACCTTACATTTCACATCTACATTATCCTTCAATTTAACGGTGCGTTTAAAAGTTACATTATCACTATAGCGTTTCACCTCTTTATCAAAAACAACATCATATTCCGATTGGGTATTGCCTTCTGCTTTTAGGTCATCAACAAACTCAATCTTATCATTTTCTTCAAACTGGAAGGTCAATGGATAAGGCCCTTTACCATCCTGCTCATTATCTTGGGCATAAACATACCAATTATCATCTATTTTGGCATTAAACACCATTTCATAGATATTATTTTCAACAGGCTCAAAGGCGAAATTCCACTTTACAGGATCGCTATAAGTTTTGCCACTCTTATCTTTAGGTTTGTCTTTTTTAATAACAACTTTTGCTAGAGCATCTGCCAGAGGCTCACCATCTGTTGTTTGTTCCACAGTTTCATCAGTTAGAGGAACAGTTTCAGTTTCAGCTTCTGTAGTTGCTGTTTCCTCTTTGGTATCTTTATCTGTGTTTGCTGCCACCTCTGTTTCAGTTGTAGCAGTTACTTTTGTTACAGGTGTTGTATTTTCTGTTGTAGTTTCAACGGCGGTTTGCGCTGTTTTTGTAGTGGCAATTGGTTTAAAAAGATTGTTGATATAAGAAAATTCTTCAGCTCTTTTTCGAGTTTCCTCGGCTTTCCATGTTGCCAATCTTTTTTGTCGTTCTTTTTCTTCCTGTATTGATTTTCGAATCAGCTCGGCTTTTTCTTGGTCAATTTCCACTTGTGGTCTTTTTTTCAAAAAATTACCGTCTTTAGTAACCAGATACTCCGCATCAATAGGAACTTTGCGATAAGATGGAGCAGTAATCGTTTTGGGAGCAGTTAGTGGTGACTGTGAGATGGAATTTTTTAGTGGCTGAACTTTATTCAAGCCAGTGCCTACTATAATTCCTTTTTCTTTAGAGCTATCCACAGGTACAAGCACTTTTTCCAAGTCTTTTATAGGTGCGTCGTTCTCATTGTTGGTAATGGCCTCAAAATCGCTATTATCAATAATGAGTTCATCCTCATACTTAAACTTTGGATCGACCGCTTTTTGTTGTGGAGACATGGACTGTGGTGGAGACAGCGTATTATGGATAGATGTTTTTTTAGTCTTTGTTTCCTCTTCCAACATTTTTGCTGCATTGCCACCAACTAGGTTACTGCCACTAAAAGGTTCCGTTTCCTGCTCAAATGGAATATGATGAGAATTGCCCATATCATCTACTTTTTGTAAGATGATAGAGTTGTCATTTTTTTGATCGATATTCTGTGCATTTTTAGGTGCCTTATTAGCGGCAATTGTTCCTTTTTGCTTTTTGGTAATAAGGTGTAGTTCAAAAGATTCGGTTGTTGGTGGTAGACATTCTCTATCACTACAACTCATATAATTTACTTCTACAT
>JAHDHV010000370.1 GCA_020631155.1 Bacteroidota bacterium
GCGTAGACATGTTGCAACTGCTCGGCGGTGATGCCCTCTTGTTGGTATTCCTTAAACAACTGTTGAATTTTGGTTGCGCTGCCCATCATGCCGATATAGGCGAACTGCTTTTGGTACAACTGTCTGAGTATCAGCTTATCAGAGCGATAGCCAAAAGTCATAATAACTACAAAATGCTGCTCACCTTCGGGAATTTTTTCGCCAATTTTTTCATAAGGCAAAACCACCTTTTGATGAGCATAAGTATTGCGTTCCATTGTAATCAACTCAGGGCGGTCGTCATAAAGAGTAATGTGTATATCTGTCAATAGAAAAATTTGCCGAGAAAGTGCCAAACCCACATGCCCACCGCCGATGATGTGTAAAAAATGTTGATAGCCTAACTGCTCTTGATACAACCAGTCTGTGGTATTGTGAAAAGTAAATTTTTTGCTAAAATTAGTTGGTGTAGTTTGTTCTGAAAATTCAATATGACTAGGAAATAATTGTATAATGCCCGATTTTTTTTGATTAATACAATTGAGAATATTTTGAATGATGTTTTTTTGAGCAGGATATAAAGGATAGAGCACCAAAAATTGCTCGCCCGAACAAATCATTCCAGACTGATTAGTAGCGGTTTTTTTGTGGTGAATTTGCGGTTTAAAAAAAGGAATTTGCTCTTTTTTTGCCAACATATCCTTTGCTTTTTCCACCATTTTATGCTCCATAATTCCGCCACCAATAGAGCCTTGCAAAGCCCCATTTGCCGAAACCGCCATGCGAAACCCCTGTCGTCCGGGGCTACTACCTTTGCTTTGCAATACATACAATAAAACACAAGGAATATTTTTATGTAACTGTTGGAGAAGAAAATGCCAGATCATTTTTTTGTTTTTTTATATGAATTTCAAATTTACTCAAAATTCTGCTATGTTTCATTTGCTTCCTGACACTTTGCCTGAGCCATATGTATGTGGTCAGGTTGCTGTTTAGATATTTGGACTTTTGGCTTTTTAGCCTTTAGTGAACAAAAATTAGTAAGGGTTAATTATTTTTGAATATCACAGCATGTATAGTTCTTTGATTTTTAAATTTTTATGCTTTCTATGACGGCTAAAGCCTTCGTTACAGAAATTATTAAATAAGAAAAACTCCATCAAAAAAAACACCTAATCACGAATCACTAATCTACGGATCAACGTTCAAAACAATGATCGTTTAATCCAATCAGAATTTTTAAATTGAAATAAAATATTAATATGTTATTGTGAGTAATCTAAATGCTTATCTTCAAAACAGCAGTATAATCTTCTTCTGTTTCCACTATATTGAGTGAATAATTTTTGTCGTATTTTAGGCTTAGTCGTGTGCGTAAATTGCGAATACCTACCAAATGAGATTTGGTTGCTGTGGCGGTTATTTTTTTGTTTTTTGAGGAGAAAAATAATTCATTCTGTTTCATTTCTAAATGGAAAAAAATAGGCGATTGATTTTTTTGACTTACGCCATATTTAAAGGCATTTTCTACCAATGGAATGATGATAAATGGGATAATTTTGATTGGATTAAAATTGCCTATTTGGGTAAATGTGATGGGATATTCTTCTCCTAGTCGCAATCTTTGCAGGCTAATAAAATTTTCGATAAAGGCTATTTCATCTGTCAATAAGATGCTTTCTTTGGAAACATTATTGAGTGGATACCGCATGATTTCCGATAATTGCAAAATCATTTCTGTGGTTGTTTCTGCCTTTTCTTCTAGTGCTTGGGCATAAATTCCGTTTAAGGTATTGTATAAAAAATGAGGGTTAATTTGAGCATTCAGATATTTCATTTCGGCTGCTTTTTGCATTTTTTCTGCCTGCTCTTTTTGCTTTGCTGTTTTCATGGCAATATTAGAAATACCCAAACTTGTACTAATACCCACTACAATTAAATGCAGTGGAAGGGAGTGATCGTAAAAGTGTATGGTTTCTTCAAAACCCGATTCATAGCCTTTATCAAACAAAATTTCTATTACAAAATAGCCCAAGTGAAACAGCACTAAAAAACTAATCAATAGCCCTAATACATATTTCCACCACGATTGTTGAGATAGATAATTGGGAACTAGAAAATGGCTGTTCCAGTAAAATAAAACAACCAAAGTAGGAATAGTAACGAAAGCTTCATCTACAAAACGCACTCCATCTAAAAGCGTAGTAAACGATTCCCATAAGCCAGATAAATCATACTGCAATTGTATGACCAACATCCAGATAGCAATGTGTATGAATGTTGTAAAAATGGAAAATAATTTTAGGTCTTTCTTCATGGTGCAGATGCTATATTGATAATAGTATGCTAAATTTTTCTTTCAATTCAAAACATTGATCTGTAGATTCGTGATTAGGCGTTTTCTTAACAGATGCATTGTGTGTATTAAATATAAGCGTATTTTTGGTTGTTAAACCAAACATCTAAAGCTTCTGTTGTTTTATTAGCTATCTTTGCCATTAAATGCATACAAAAAAATGAAAAAATACCCATTAGGCATACAAACATTTAGTGAAATCATTGAGAGAGGGATGTTTTACATTGATAAAACACAAGAAATTTATCAATTACTTAGCGGAAAGTACTATTTTTATGCTCGCCCCCGAAGATTTGGCAAATCATTGATGCTCTCTACTATAAAAGCCATTTATGAAGGTCGGAAAGACCTATTCAAAGGGCTTTGGATAGAAGATAAATGGGATTGGGCTAAAAAACAGCCTGTTATACATATAGGTTTTAGTAGAGTAAATTATCAAAATCATACTTTAGAAGAAGCTATCAGGCAAGAATTATCTCTTATTGCTTTACAGAATCATATTCATTTAACAACTAAATTCGCAAAAGATAAATTCCGAGAATTGATCACCAAACTAGCAGAAAATAAATCTCAAGTTGTTTTATTAATTGATGAATATGATAAACCAATTATAGATTATTTAGGCAAAAATTTTGAACAGGCAGAAGCCAATAGAATTATTTTAAAAACCTTTTACTCTGTAATTAAAGACTGTGATCCGTATATAGAATTTATGATGATTACAGGTGTTTCTAAATTTAGCAAGGTCAGTATTTTTTCAGAACTCAATAATTTAACAGATATTACTTTTCATAGACGTTACTTGAAACTAACGGGCATTACACAGAAAGAATTAGAAGGTAATTTTAAAGAAAACATAGCCGAATTGGCCGAAGAAAACAACATGACTGAAGAAGCCTTAAAGGTAGAAATCAAGCGTTGGTATGATGGATATAGTTGGAATGGAAAGACATTTTTGTATAATCCTTATTCCTTATTGTGTTATTTTGACTATGGAGAATTTAGAAATTATTGGTTTGAAACAGGTACCCCTACCTTTCTTTTGGAAATTATGAAGGAGCAAACAATGATTAAGGTGAATCAATTAGAGACAGACAGCAGTATTTTTTCAACTTATGATATTAAAGAACTAGAAGCAATTCCTATCCTTTTTCAAACAGGTTATTTGACTGCTAAAAAAAGAACAGATAATACTACATATATTTTAGATTACCCTAATTTAGAGGTGCGCGACTCTATGATGCGCTCTTTGATTGGTAATCTCAGGCATAATCAGAAAGCTTTTAGCCGTCCGATGGTGAAAAAAATACAAGCAGCTCTTGAAAATAAACAATTAGAACATCTGATTCGCTTGATAAAAAGCATCTTCAAAAATATACCCAATCAATTGTTTAGGGCTAAAAAAGAGTTTTACTATCACAGTTTAGTTTATTTGGTATTCTTTTACTTAGGCGATTTTATGGATAGTGAAATGAATACTGTTGATGGGCGTTTGGATGCGGTGGCCAAAACGCCTAACTACATCTATATTTTAGAATTCAAATTAGATAAAAATGGACAAATAGCTTTAGACCAAATCAAAACAAAAGGCTATGCAGAAAAATACTATGGTGATGATCGAGAAAAAATCCTAATTGGCATCAATTTTAACAGTGAACTCAAAACAGTTGATGATTGGAAATATGAGATTTTGAAATAGGTATTTAGAAATAGCGAATTAGATATTTTTTAATTGAAAAGTGTCAATAAAATACCATTGTCAAACTACTAAAAAAGCCCCGAATCATTCAGTAATTCGAGGCTTTGGCAGTAGAAATTTCATTTTTTTAAATGATATGCATTTAACCCGCCACTTTTATCACCTTCGACAAAGTATAACCATCTGTCGTATTTCCAGTGACAGTATCCGCTAAATTTGCTGCCGAAACAATGCCATCATTGGAGTTATTGGTATCTGCATCGCCATTGTCATTATAGGCTGAGGTGCCATAAACGGTGCTGGATATATCTTCTGGAAAAGAAATTTGCGTAATTAACAAAGAGTTACCCGTACTACTTTTCACTTCAACATGAATATGGGGAGTGCGGCCGGGATACCAGCCCGGATAAATACTGATAAATGAGGCGTTGCCATTGGCATCGGTTGTTTGTCGGCCTCGCAAGAAATTTTGATTGGTAAAATCGCCATCTTGTTGGCCGCTATATTCGGAATAATTCCCTTGAGCATCGCAATGCCAGACATCAACAAGAGCCCCTGCGATGACACTACAATTATCGTTGGTATTTTGTATCGTAAAAGTCATCATTAATGGAACACCCGTTCTGTCGCCGACAATATTTTCCTTTACCAATTCGGCAGGTGTTTTAATGGGAAAAGGGCCTGCGGTTTCTTCTGGTGAAGTAACACAAGCAGTTGGGTCAAAATCATCGTCCTTATTACAAGAACTTATCATACTTGGAATTGCAATGATTGAACCTATTCCTAATACTCCTTTTTTTAAAAAATTTTTCCTGTTCATTTTGTTTTTTTGCTGTGTGAATGAGATGGGAGATAGGAGACGTGAGATTTGAGATATAAGATATAAGATATAAGATATAAGATATAAGATATAAGACGTGGCACACTGCTTAAAGTACTATAATATAATGACTATTAGGTGCTTACAAATATAATAAACTGATTTTGTTAAAAGTCCAAGCAAAATCTCATATCTCCCATCTCAAATCTTGCGTCTCAATGTTTATAAGTACCATCGGGCAAAACAGTCGGAAACTTGTACTCAGGATTTGTTAACAATTGATAAATGGCAGGGTCTTGTGTTTCCACTTTACTTTTTGTGTTTAGTGTCCATTCGTGCCCGATTTCATTTAAACGATTTTCTTGCGCGCCAAGTATGGAAGTCAAAGCCCAATAGATGTATTCTGTAGCCATACAGTTGTAATCGCAAGTGCTATCATCATAAGTATACCAAGCTCCAGCAGGGTAGGAGTTGGGAATAGAGGTAAACTGACCACCTCTTGCAATATCCATAGCATCGCCTAGTTCAGAGCCGATTTGCTCCCCAAAAATAGAGGGGTAGACTGCTGCATAACCCACATGTGTAATCAGGTGTAAAACCTCTTCTAGTGCAGCATCGAAATCGCCAGTCTTACCATTGGCAACAAAAGAAGGCTGCGTTTCATCATTGCCCAAATCCTGTCCTTCCCAACCCGAAGGTGGGTCTATATTCAAATCACTTTCTTTTTTCCACATCACCATAAACGCATTGCCGGCGAGCATTTTATCAACAACTGCTTGATTATCAGGGGTGCCGTCCTCATCATTGTCTAGGTATTGCGCCATTAAATTCGCAGCGTGTAATAGTCTGTCATCAGCCACAGCAGGAACAGCAAAAATTTTAATTCCGAATACTTCTACTTTTTTCGTGAAATCATTTAGCACGCCATCATCATTGGCAACAATTGAAAAATTAGGGTCATTTCCAGCATCTACTGGTGTTGTGGGCGTGGTGTCATCATCCTTGCCACAGGAAACAATACAGAACAAAACGATTAGGGAAAAAAAGATTCTGGATACGGTCATTTGTATTTTTTTTGTGAATAAATAGATACCCGTGAATAACTAGATACAATACGATGATAAGACCGACAAAATTATCTATTTCTATAGCAAATAGAGGGCAAATGAGACGAAGCAATGGAATGTGTAGAGGAAGGGGGGAAAAGTGTAGACGAATACATCAGTTTGGATCTAAATTGGCTTTTCGCCTTTTATTCCATTTTAAAAGGGTACACAAATTAAGCAAGAAGTTTTTTTGGGTGTTAACTTGCT
>JAHDHV010000371.1 GCA_020631155.1 Bacteroidota bacterium
AATCACGAATCCACGAGCTGTTAAAGTAAGCACAAACTGTTTGGTTGAAAAGTACGGTATTTGAAACATACCTAATTTTGTCTACCTACTTATTTAGTGTTCCCAAGCTATACTGTAGAGACACAGCACGCTACGTCTTTATTTTTTCCACCTACTACTGCATACAAGGCAGCTTGAAGTATGTATCCTAGCTTTAGGACGATGCTTTAAATGATTTTTCTTCCATTTGTTTTTCACCAAATTCGTTGGTGTATTTAGAGGGGCATTTTAGCAAGATTTCAGAAGCCATAAATTCATCGCCTTGCATATGTCCAGAAACAACAACTTCTTGTGAGCGTTCAAAATCTGGTGGTTTGCTATCTTTATAAATGACCTCTCTGATTTCCCCTTTTTTATCTTTCATATAAAAAGAAAAAAGATTCGGGTCTTTTTCGGGTTCATAGTACATAGGTCGGTCTTTCACCAATTCACCTACTACTTTAAAATCTTTTCCTGTCGTAGACTCAGCGGTGTCAAAAGTTTCGTAAGTGCTGTAACTACCACCTATAATCATAATATAGCCCATCAGACAAGCAATAATCAATAATGCTGCAATATGTGTTGGCTTCATGCGCCCTGATTTCATCTGTGTTGACTCCATAAAAAGGGTTTTTGTCTTTAAAACGTAAAATTACAATTTTTGTTTGTGTATAACAACGACCTGTCCATTTTATTTGATTTTTGGCTTTTGGGACTTTTGGATTTTTTGTTGTTATTTATTAGAGGATAAAAAATGGGAATGATAAATCACTTTTTGAGTTCTATGACTAAAGCCATTTAACATGTAACCATTTTAAAGTAAAAAGCGAATTGAAAAAACAGCTAAGTTAGTGTCATAATTGTACGATACAATTAGTCAGATGGTTGCAAGGATAAGGTGGTTTAAGTTGTAGGTGTTAAATTTTATATATTTTTTTACTGTAAGAAAAGCGAAAAAATACCCTTATGTGCAAAGTGAAATCACTTTCGCATAAGGGTATTTTGCTATAAAATGTTTTTTGGAAAAACTATCGTTTAATAAGCAGTCTTTTGGCGAACCACTGTCCATCAATTAAGATACGTAATATGTAATTACCTTCTCGTACTGTTGTTAGGTTAATCATGGTATCTTCACAGTAAGTACTTTCCAAAGGTTTCATTTTTCGGTTGCGCCCTTGCAAATTTACTAATTCGATGGCTTGTAGTTGATATTCAGGTTTTTCTACTTTAATGTATAAATAAGTATCAGGATTAGTAGGATTGGGGTAAAGAGTAATCGGAATATTCGTTGTGGTTTTATCTTCTTTTGTGAAATGTTCGTTAATGCTTGTCACCTGATGCATTTCTTGATTGAAACCAAGGGTACTATAAAGGCTTAAACCAAAGGTAGTGCCCACCCAAAGATTGCCAGTTCTATCTTGTGCCAAGTTGTTGATATTGCCATTCGTTAGTCCACTATTTTCAGTTGTAAAAGTAGCCTCAATTTGTCCATTTGCTATTTTTGTCAACTCATTGCTGTTTATCGCCCATAAATTATTTTGCTGATCTGTATATAAATTTCCATTATAAGTGCTTTTGGGTTCCAACAGATTAGTGTTAACAATAGTGCCATTTTCCAAATAAGAAAGCCCCATTTTATTAAAAATCCAAAGCTTGCCATCAGCTGTTTCTGCTAATCCATTGATATAGCTATCTTCTTGCCCATCAGTATAAGCTGTCCAGTTGCCATTGTGGTAGCGAGCAAAACCATCTCGATCAGCAATCCAAATGCCACCATTTCGGGAGGGGATAAGCCCTTTAAATCTGTAGGCAGTTAAACCATGTTCATTGCTTGTAAAATTTGTCCAGTTAGTGCCATCATATCGCCAAAGTTGGTACTTTTTAACCAGCCAAATATTGTCTTGTTGGTCGGCTGTCATTAAATAAACTTGGTCGTCATCAGTTGTAGGCATTTGGGAATTAGACCACTGTTGCCCATTCCAATAATAAAGATGGTTATTGAGGGGAGTGTATAATTCGCCTGTTGAATTAAGGGTAAAAATTCGGCTTTGTTGTGGGGCATTTGGCAAAGTCAATAAATTTGTCCATTGGTCATTTTCAATGTGGTAGAGCGCGTCTACATTAGCTACAAAGGTTGAGTTTTGATGATGAGCTACATGAGTTACATTGTTCCACAAAAGGGGAGAGGCGTGTATAGGTGTGGGGGTCAAAGAGGTGTTGCCGATTTCCCATTCCCATAGATTTTTTTTGTTCGTTCCAAT
Source organism: Bacteroidota bacterium (assembly GCA_020631155.1). Lineage (GTDB taxonomy): Bacteria > Bacteroidota > Bacteroidia > Chitinophagales > UBA2359 > JAHDHV01. Next base: position 2,280 of record JAHDHV010000371.1, read on the forward strand.
TAAAAAGCGGTTATTGCCAATGTATTCAAAACATTGAGGGTATCGTGAATATTCTCCCATATTTTGGGGCATAGTTACCACATCCCACCTGCCATTTTTATTGGATATAATGCTGATGGTTTTTTCACTATATTGGGCGCTTAAAAAGTAAATATGTCCTTCTGGTGTTTCTATTATATCTATAGGGTTTATTCCGTCAATGTTGGCAATATCCTTTAAAGAGGTAGCCGTCCATGTTTTTCCGTCTTCGGATTGATAAATGGTATGATAGCTTTGATACCAAAAGTTGCCGGTGCTAGATTTAAAAAAAGCAGTTTCTGCATAATGTTTATTATGTAAAAATTCTTCCCCCTCCAGGTAACCATAATCTGGGTTCTGCGCTTCCTCCTCAGTTACTTGCCATTCGCCATTTTCCCAAATAAGTAAGCCCGAAGGTGCGTACCAATTGATAAGTGATATAATGACTTTTTTGCCTTGATTAGCTACAGAAATTTGAGGCATACCTGCATTATAAAATGGGTAATCGTGGCTTTCAATAATCTGATTTTGGTGGTAAATATGCCATTGACTGCCTGCTGCGATGTATATTTTTCCTGTTTCATCTTCTGCAAAACTGCCTAATGCATCTTGGGCAAAATTGCCTGTGTTATCTGGTAAAACGCTAATATAGTTGCCATCTTTTAGGTAGCCGATGCCCAATTGATGGGTTAACCATAAACTGCCATCACTAGCTTCAAATACTTGATAAATGGAATTGGAAGGTAGGGGACTGTTGGTTTTATTAAAAAAAGTTTGGTGCCCATTCGCTTTATCCCATCGGCACAGACCACCATCTGATGCAATCCAAGTATGCTTATTTGTAGTGTGAATGTCGTTGATATTTTGAAAGCTGGTGTAATTCATCCACTGTGTGGTGGATTGTGCGTTGACTGTGCTGAGGACTAGAAAAAAGGATAAGATATGTAAAAAGATATTTTTGAAATTCATTGGTTTATACTTTTTTAAAAAAGGTCATGAAGGGATGGTTTTTACTACTTTTTACAAAAATAAGTGCTTTAACGCTGCCAAAAAATAGCATTTTACCGTTAATAATAGACAATTTACCAAAACAATGCTTTAGCTTATGGCAGTTTCCGACACTACCTATAATTATTCTTACGATGATCATACTTCTATTCCCTTTAAACTGGTACGTTTAAAACCCTCGCCGAATATGGATAAACACACCAAAGCCCATCGGCATAACTATTACGAATTGTTTGTGTTTACAGGCAGCGGCAAGCACCATTTGATTGATTTTGAGACCAAAGCAGTTGTTTCGCAGAGTGTTCATATTGTGCCACCGGGTAGTGTTCATTTATTGCGGCGAGATGCGTATACGAAGGGTTTTGTGTTGCTTTTTTCTAGAGATTTTTATCATTTGCAATTGCGAAAGGAAGACTATTGGCGAAACGAGGCTTTTTTGAGCTACCAACATTTTCCGCCCGATGTTTTGATGCAAACAGAAGATTGGAAACAGTTGTTGCAATTGATTGATTTTATTGCTAGTGAAGTGCAAACAGAGGGAGATTTTTATAAACAAACCATAGGCCATGCCCTTAATTTGGTATTGTATTTGGTGCTTCGTAATCAAAAACAGTTACAGTTATCGGAGCAGACAAATGTGGTGTTTCAATTTTTGATGTTGCTGAATTTACATTTTCAAAATAAAAATAAGGTGAAGGATTATGCGGAATTGCTGGGTTTGTATAGTGATAAGTTAAATGTTTTGGTCAAACAGCAATTGGGCAAAACGGCTGGGGAGGTGATTAAAGAGCGTATTTTGTTGGAAAGTAAACGTTTGTTGATGTATTCTGATTGGAGCATCAAGGAGATTGCATATTTTTTGAATATGGAGCCTGCCCCTTTTACCCGTTGGATTAAAACGCAATGTCAACAAAGCCCTAAAGAATTGAGGGTGTTTTTACGAGAATTATATTTATAAATGTTTTCATAAAAAAATGGCATCTTATGACCCACCTAACAGGTTAATAAGATGCCATCAAATAGATAGCCTGTAACACACATGCTGTTTTGTCTACAGGCTAAACATTATAACTACTGCTCACTATATAAGTCCATTAAGAAAGAAAAATGTAAACAGATTTTTGAATTTTTTTTTAAAAAAAAGTACTATTTTATTTTGTCTATATATATTTGCATTTAACTGCACAACTTTTTACCCCCATTAATTATTTCTACATTACTTTAGTACTATTCCACATTTTATTTAGCCTTTCAAATTTTAACAATATAATCCATATTGTTTTGTTGTGAATATTTTTTTTAGCCTTATTTTTTCTGTTGATAATTTAGTCGCTCCATAAAGTTATTAAACCTATCATTTTTTTTGCAAATAAAAATTTTTTTATAGATTTTTGCTGATCCCTATTACGTAACACACTTATTAACAAACCTTTATATGAAAAAGCGATTAAATTTACTTTTTTTATGCATTATGTTATGCAGTGCTCATTTATCAGCACAGCAAACCATAACAGTAATGAGTTATAATGTGCTTAATTACCCCGCCAATGTAACTACCTACGATAGTAGAGGGGTTGATTTTGCGACCATTTCACAGTATATTGGTGCAGATATAATTGCCATAAATGAGCTGCGAAGTGATGATGGAGCCAACTTTTTATTACAAGATTTAAATACCAATGGCATTACTTATTATCAACGCGCCCCTAATTATTATAATTTTGGCTTTGGTGCTTTAGGTAATATGTTGTATTATAATTCTGATAAATTGGGTTTTGTCAGTCAAACGCAAATCTCTACGGTTACCAGAGAGTTGAGCCATTATAAATTGTATTTACTCGACCCCGATCTTCCTTGTCATCAAGATACAACCTATGTAGATATAATAGTGGTACACCTTAAAGCAGGGACTATCTCTTCAGACCCCAATAACATTACTAAACGCTTACAACAATCACAAGACTTGATGGCTTACCTTGATGGCTTACCTGCTACTTCAAATGTGATGGTCATGGGGGATTTTAATTTTTACAGTAATGATTATACTAATAGTGCCAATCCTGATTATGAACCAGCTTATGGCGAGTTGATTGATGCTAGTTATGTACATACCTTAGTAGATGTAGTGCCTGTTTGGATTCGCAACAGCAGTACTTATGACCATTTGTATACACAATCTACTCGTAGTTTTAATTACCCTGGCGGAAATGGTGGTAGTACAGGTGGTTTAGATGACCGTTTTGATTTCCAATTTATGAATAATAATGTGGTCAATGGTACAAATAGGGTGACTTATTTGGCAGGTACTTATAAAGCTTTTGGTAATGACGGATACCATTTTAATGATGCCATTATTGACCCATCTGTAAGTGTGCCAAGTGGTACCTTGAATAATGAAGTGCCTGATAATATTGCCCAAGCTCTATTTGATATGTCCGATCACTTTCCTGTTATCAGTCAAATTCGTATGGATTATGCCCCCAATACAACAACGCCTACAGGCTTAACAGCGAGCGCACCAACTGCAACTTCAAGTACCCTCAATTGGACAGCCGTAACAACAGCTACCTCTTATAATGTTCAATATCGTCCTGTTGGAACAACCACATGGACAACTGTAAGTAGTACGACTAATACTTATGCTTTGACGGGCTTAATGGCCTGTACCGACTATGAGGCGCAAGTTCAAAGTGTTTGCTCATCAGGCAGTACCAGCACCTTTAGCACAATTGCGAATTTTTCAACAGGTGCTAGTATGCCCACAGGCTTAACAGCAACGACAAGTACAGTGAATTGGACAACCGTAACAGGAGCCGCTTCTTATAATGTACAATACCGCCCTGTTGGAACCACAAC
>JAHDHV010000372.1 GCA_020631155.1 Bacteroidota bacterium
GGCATCCACTTGTAAATTAGGGTCTACTCCTTTTTCAAAGCGAATCGCCGCATCGGTACGCAGATTGTGACGGGTAGCGGTTTGTCGGGTGCGAATCGGATGGAAACGCGCACTTTCTAGGAAAATATTTGTTGTTGAGTCCGTCACCCCTGATTCAATGCCACCAAATACGCCAGCAATACACATGCCCTCGCTATTTGCATTGCAAATCATCAAATCTCTAGCATCCAACTTTCGCTCCATTTCATCTAAAGTAATAAATGAAGCACCTTGCGCTAATGTTTTGACAAGCACTTTTTTACCGTTAATTTTATCGGCATCAAAAGCATGTAAAGGCTGTCCTAGTTCATGTAAAATATAATTGGTAATATCCACAATATTGCTAATCGGGCGAACCCCTATTGCATTGAGTTTATTTTGTAACCATTCAGGCGATTCTTTGACGGTTACCCCTGTAATAGATACTCCTGTATAACGTGTACAAGCTTCTGTATCTTCAACCTCCACAGGGATTTCTAAGTCATTATTATCTATTGTAAATTCTTTTAAATCAGGCAGTTGCAGCGCATCTTTAAAGTTATGATGCACCTCTAAATACGCAGCTAAATCTTTGGCAACGCCCACATGACTGGTCGCATCAGAGCGATTCGGTGTTAAACCAATTTCAAATACTTCATCCTCCTCCACCTTAAACACCTCTTTCGCCGTTTTTCCTACAGGCGTTTCTGTTGGCAAAACAATGATGCCATCATGCTCCGTACCGATGCCGATTTCGTCCTCCGCACAAATCATTCCCATAGACACCTCTCCGCGAATTTTACCTTTTTTGATTTTAAAAGGCTCGCCCTCTGTCGGATGCAATACCGTACCAACCTGAGCAACAACGACTTTCTGCCCTGCTGCTACATTTGGCGCACCGCAAACAATATGTAAAGGACTACCATTCCCCACATTAACCGTTGTTACCTTCAAGCGATCCGCATTGGGATGTTGCTCTGCCGTCAGCACCTCGCCAACAATTAAGCCTTCCAAACCGCCTTTGATAGACTGCACCTGTTCAATGCCTTCGAGTTCTAAGCCAATGTCTGTTAAGATTTCCCCAACTTTTTCCGCAGGTAAATCTATAGGTAAATATTCTTTGAGCCAGTTATAGGATATTTTCATGATTGCTGCTCCAGCTTTGTCTGATTATTGATTCAAGCAAACGTATAATTAGTAACCGCTAATTTATTGACTGTTAGCTATTTATGTCGTTTTTTGTTTATTTTTGCGTAATAAGGCCGTAAAGTTAATGAATTTATGTCATTTTGCATAGAGCTTTTAGATTTTTGGACTTTTAGATATTTGGACTTTTGGATATTTGGACTTTTAGATTTGGGATGTTTAGTTGACATTCGGAACGAGTAATTGATAATTCGTAATTTGTCACTATAATTTGGGCAATTTCTTTTATACTTGTAAATTTGTTTCAAAATGGCAATATTGTCTGTAAAATATAGTCTAATAGTGTCATTTGCTTCTAAATTTAGAGTTTAAATGAAGTTGGTTTTAAATCACCGTTAAACGCTGCATATTTAGTTTACATAAAAAAACTTTGCAACTTTTCAACCTTAAAACCTTCCCAACTACATAAACAAAAGCAGGATTTATGAAAAATAGTTCACCACAAAAAAAACCAGCACCGCGACTAAATCGAACCTTAGGCCCTGTTATGCTCTGGGGACTAGGCGTTGGTTACGTCATTTCGGGCATGTACTTTGGTTGGAATTTAGGCTTGCCACAGGGCGGAACACTCGGCTTGGCCATTGCCACATTTTTCATCATCATCATGTATGTGACCTTCACCTTTAGCTATAGCGAACTCGCTTGCGCCATCCCAAAAGCGGGCGGAGCTTTCGACTATGCAACGCGCGGACTTGGCAAACGGCTGGGCTTTTTGGGTGGCATGGCGCAAATCGTGGAATTTGTTTTTGCCCCCCCTGCCATCGCTTTTGCCATCGGTGCTTATGTACATATTTTTCTGCCTGATTGGTCGGTGCTACACATCGCCATTGGAGCCTACCTTTTGTTTACCTTTATCAATATTTTGGGGGTGCGTGCGGCAGCCTCCTTTGAACTCATTGTTACCGTTATTGCGGTCTTGGAATTGTTGGTATTTGCAGGGGCTACCCTACCTAGTTTTGAATTTAAAAACCTGATGATTGAGCCTTTGCCCAATGGTTATGCAGGCATTTTTGCGGCCATTCCTTTTGCCATTTGGTTCTTTCTCGCCATTGAAGGGGTAGCAAATGTGGCTGAGGAAACCATTAATCCACAGCGCAATATTAGCATTGGTTTTGGGGCGGCCATTTTGACGCTGGTAGTGCTTTGTATCCTGACTTTTGTATCGTCTATTGGGGTAGCAGGTTGGGAGGCAGCCGTTTACGACCGCAATGGCGCGCCTTCCGATTCGCCTTTACCTTTGGTGGTGGCAGAAGCTTTGGGCAAAGACCATATTCTGTACCGAATTGTGGGGGTAGTGGGGTTATTTGGTTTGGTGGCTTCTTTTCATGGCATCATTCTAGCGGCGGGGCGCGCAACCTTTGAATTTGGGCGAGAACGCTATATCCCACCGATTTTTGGGCGTGTCAACCGCACTTTCCGCACCCCGATGAACGCCCTGATTATCAATATGATCGTTGGTATTATCGCTTTGATGACGGGTAAAACGGGCGATATTATTACCATTGCCTGTTTTGGGGCTTTGACTTTGTATATTGTTTCGATGCTCTCCCTTTTTGCCCTCCGCATTAATGAACCCGATATGCCGCGCCCTTTTAAAGTGCCTTTATATCCTTTGTTTCCCTTTATAGCTCTACTCATCGCGACTTTCGCACTGGTCGCCATGACTTTTTACAATGTAAAATTAGCCTTAATTTATTTAATGATTCTCGGCGGTTCGTATTTTTACTATTATCTAGTGGTTGAAATTGGCATTTTTTCGGGTTTATTTTCAACAGAAGAAGAGAAAAAGCCGAAAAAACCCAAAAAAGAAGAAAAAGAGGATTTTTTAGGCGAATAGATTGAATTACGAATGGCTTTTTAATTACGAATTACGAATTATCAATTACGAATTATTTCCGTAGCGACTGCTTTAGCTGTCATAAAAAACATAAATCACTGATAATCAAAAACACAAACTCATTGATTTCAAATTGTGGGAGGGTGCGACCCTGCTAGGGTCGTATGCTTAGGTTTAGGATGCTTGCTAACATACTTTGACCGCTCTGCGGTCATTGCTTGCGTAAATGACCCTAGTTAGGTCAAATTATTAGGATTGTATTATTAACTTGTGATACTTGAACATACCTTGACTGCTCTGTAGTCATTGTTTAAGTACATGACCCTAGCAGGGTCAAAGTATGTTAGAAAAAAGTAGAGTGATGTTTTTTGACCCTAGCAGGGTCACACCTTTTAGGGCTTTGACAAACGATCATAAGCAACTAAAAACAAATATTTATTAAAAAATTTTATAACATTCATTTTTTTTCCTAACAAAAATCAAATCCCTATCCCCTTGTAATCCTTACACATTTCCCCTCTGCTATTTCTGCTTCTGATTTAGCCAATACATTCAACAGGGTATCAATAGCTAATGGCTCTCCGGGGGTTACTAAATCTCTAGTGGATTCATAGGATTCTACAACCCCTAAGCGATGTAGGCTATGGATAATTTGAAGAAATTCTTTTACATTTGTTTTACTTACATTTATATGATAAGTCATTGTTTCTCTTTTTGATAAATCAATCGTTTGGTATAAGCTTATACGAGTAAAGATCAACTATTTTCCTTAATTTTCCAATTTTTATTGGCAACCAATAATCATCATTTTAAATATACACTTAGTTGTATTTTTCAAAAAAGAAAGCTAACTTAGTGCGGTCAATTTACCATCTAACACCTTCCATGAATGACAAACCCATAAAACTAATTGTTACAGGAGCAGTTGTAACGACTGTACATACCTTATTTGGAATGCCAATTGCAGGGAGTGTTGTCGCTAGTTTGATGACACAATCTACTTGTGATGTGGTCTTGCCAAAACTACGGGAACGCTTTTTTAATACCGATGATGGCATCCTTAATTACGATATACAAAAAGCTTTAATTCAGGCACTTAGAGAAGCATTAACGGATATAGAAAACAATTATAGCCACCCTAACACAGCTACCAAAAGGCTGTTTTCGGATTGGCGAGATAGCTTACAGGAGGAAAAATTGGTAGGTACTTTTTTTGAGGAAAATGTACTGACTTTTTTCCAAAAAGATAACCCCAAAACGCCTGAAATATGGGAACAGTTTGATCTTAAACCTTATCTTGATGGAGATTGGGGCTTGGAATCATACATCAAACAAAACTTACCTAATAGAATCCAATATCAGTTTAAACAAGCTTTAAAAAGCAATGAAAAAGCTAGAATTGCTGTAGAAATGATGATTTCTGAGGCATTGATGGAACTCGGTATAAAAAATATACAACTCACCGAAAAAGTAGTCAAAGAGCTTGATTTTTATGGTACGCTTTGGGTAAGGGCTATTCAAAAGTTTAATGATAAGTTAGACAACATTTCTAAAGGAGTTGATGAAGTAAAAACAGAGATTTTAGAAAACAGAAATGTGCTCAAAACTGGTCTAGAGAAAATACAACAACAAATAACTTCCAATAAAAACCTCACTTCTCCCCCAAATGATCCAACTGTATTTATAGGGCGTACAGAAACCTTAAAAGACATACATCAACAGCTACAAAACCAACAAAATCTACTATTGGTTAGTGGTTTAGGGGGCGTGGGCAAAACAGCTATTTTACAAAAATACTGGCATACCACCTATCAAGATACTTACAAACGTTTGGCATGGTGTACAGTTTTAACCGACCTACCTACCGCTTTATTGGCACTAGAAGCAGCTTTTAAGATAGAACCCAAACAGGGACAAAGTATTACAGAGCGATTTGCCGAAGTTAAAAGACAAATGGCGAATGTAAGTGAACAGCCTTGTTTATTGGTTTTGGACAATGCCAATGATGCCGATGATTTGCACCAGCATTATTTTACCCTACCCAATTGGCATATTGTCATTAGCTCTCGAACTATGGTAACTTTAAATAACCTAGCCCCCTATCCCATAGAAGTTTTGCCAATGGAGGAAGCGCAAAGCTTGTTTTATACCTACTACCCTAAAGCCCAAACACAAAAAGAGCTTGTACATGATTTGTTGGTAGCCATAGGACGGCATACCCTAAGTATAGAATTATTGGCCAAAAACCTAGCTGCTGCCAAAGGACGATACAACCTAGAAAATTTGTGCAATGATTTAGCCAATAAAGGCATTTTAAAATTGTCTACATCTAAAAAAATAAGAACCGACTACTACCGCAAAAATGCCATAAAACCCGAAGTGTTGATACTTCTTATGTTTGATATACAGCCCCTTAGCGAAACCGAACAATGGCTCTTGTTGCAATTTGCTGTATTGCCTTCTATAGAGATAAAATATGATTTTTTATTGGAGATTTTTAAAGAAAATAGTGCACAAGTAGCCGATGATTTAGATACCTTAGTAGAAAAAGGATGGCTAAGTTATAAAGAAAAAACACAAAGCTATCAACTACACCCTGTTGTGCAAGAAGTAGTTAGGAAAAAAGTAATACCAAATTATGAGCAATGTAAGGAGTTGGTGCAGTTTTTTATTGATGAACTATACAAACATTTAAGTAAAAACCCTATTCATGGAGCTGAATATGTACCTTATGCCAATAGTTTAGTGCAAAATATAGTGGAGGAGCATGCTAAAATAGCGACCCTAGGCAATAATCTTTCTCTAATATATAAAGACTTAGGCGATTTACAAAAGGCATTAAATTATCAAAACAAAACCATTGACATAGAGGAAAAAATATACGAGAAAAATCATCCCTCTTTAGCCACTTCCTACAATAATCTTTCTCTAATATATAAAGACTTAGGCGATTTACAAAAGGCATTAAATTATCAAAACAAAACCATTGACATAGAGGAAAAAATATACGAGAAAAATCATCCCTCTTTAGCCACTTCCTACAATAATCTTTCTCTAATATATAAAGACTT
>JAHDHV010000373.1 GCA_020631155.1 Bacteroidota bacterium
TGTTTTTATTAATGAAGTAAAAGACGAAAAACCAATTTAGCTCCAAACTCTAAAAGGTTAAAAAGTTATAAGATTTTAAGGTTTTTTTCAATAAATATTAAAAAATTTATTTATAATTTAAAATAAATTACATAGAAAGTAGAATATAGCTTCATTATTGTTGTTAATGAAATAAGTAGCTAAAAGTCTAAATAGCTAAAAATCCAAAAGTCCAAATAACATGAAAAAAACACTACCTATTATATTTTTTCTATTACTGTCAACTGCTCAAATAATGGCTCAAGAAATAACAACAGGCCAATTGGCAGTGGAATGGGGCATTAAATATGGTCGAATCATCAGACATAACGCTCGCTTTTTGCCCGATGTAACGGAAAATTCGGTGCTTTATGAATTTGGAATTTCAAAGCAAACAACAGGGAAAAAGCTATGGCAACAGACCCACAATTACCCCATTGTTGGCGTTTCTGTGGTTTATGCGCGCTATGGAGATAAGGCTATTTTTGGCGAGGCAATTGGTCTGTTACCCCACTTGAGCCTACTTACTCGGCGGCCAAAATTCAATTTACACTACCGCATTGGAGCAGGTTTGAGCTATATCACTCGCCCTTTTGATCGCATTACCAACACTCAAAATAATGTTATTGGTTCCCATATCAATAATATTACCATGTTCCAATTTGGCTTTGAGTGGAAATGGTCGGCGCAGTTGCGTTTATTGGCAACCGCTAGTTTCACTCATTTTTCCAATGCCAAAGTACAAGCCCCCAATCTCGGCATTAATATTCCCGCAGCAGGACTAAGCCTTAAATATTTTCCCAAGCCACCAAGCGAGCAATTTCAAAGGGATAGCCTCCCCAAATTTAAGAAAAAACTCCGCTTTAACACTTTGTTAGGCTATGGTTTTCAAGAATTTGACCGAGCAGGCGGACCACGCTATCCTGTTTATATTTTTACCCCTTATTTCTCCAAACGCATCAACATCAAAGGGCAATTAACTTTTGGTATGGATGTCAACTATTACATGCGAATATACCACTTTGTACTCAATCAGGTAGCTTTTCAGGATAATGAAGCCCTAAAAGCTTTGAAAATTGCTCCTTTTGTTGGCTATGAATTTTACTTTGGACGACTATCAGCTACCACACAGATAGGTCATTATATTTACAATCCTTTCCTACAAGATGTCAATATTTTTGCCAAATTAGGACTGCAATTATACTTACATCCCACCTATCAAAAGTTTGACAATCAGTTATTTGTGGGTGTTTATCTAAAAAGCCATTTCGCCAAAGCCGATTTTTTGCAAATAGGTTTGGGGTATGTATTCTAGCATGAACCTGCATTATATTTCTACCAATAAATACACCAAAGAAAATTCATGAATTTTCTCAACACCCCCAAAAGCCAATAAACAAACCCACAACCCACAACCCACAACCCACAACCCAAAACCACAAAACCACAAAACTAACAATACAAACGATTCATAAATTCTTTTAGAATAAAATCGCGCTCGGCAACAGGCAAAGCATTGAGCAGGCTGTTGATTAATTCCATATTTTCGGGTAACTGCCCATTTTCCATACCTACCAACTGTTCTAATTGTGCAAAAGTTTGGCTGTCAGCATTTTGCAACATTCCCATAACTGCTGTTAGCAAACCATTATTGCCATCTTCCAACATATTTTCATCGGCATCTGCCTTGATTTTGGACACACAGCGTTCAAGGTCTACCAACATAGTGTCTACATGTGGAACATTAGGCAAAATTACGGAAAAATGGATGTTTTCTTGCGAAGTTTCCGTTGCTAATTGAGGTTGTAAAAACCAACCTAATTTTTTCATCTCATCAGCAATGCGAAAAACACTCAAACCATCGGCAGCCATGGCCACCATATTCATCACAGGTTTGCCCAGCACTTTTAAGCCTTCGATTTTCGTCACCCCTTCAATGATTTTCTGAGTGCCTTCCATCGTTTGCGTCACAATGTTTTGGTAGCCTTCTGCTGCAATGTATTTTAAGGTAGCCCAACATGCTGCCAAAGGCCCACCTGTTTTAGTAGATAAAACGGTTGTATTCACAATTGAGTAGCCCGCCCAGCCAGAATGAGCAAAAAGTTGGAATTTCCGCAAATCCGCATTTCGATGTAAAATAACGGATGCACCTTTAGCGGCATAACCAAATTTGTGGATGTCCATAGACATGGAAGTAACGCCTTCTACTGAAAAATCGAACTTGGGAACATTGTAGCCTAAGTTTTTTGCAAAAGGTAAAAACATGCCACCAACACAAGCATCTACATGAAATAATAGCTTGTGTTTCAGGGCGATAGCTGCCAAATCTTCGATGGGATCAACTACACCTTGAGCATAGGAAGGAGCAGAGCCGACCAGCAAAATGGTGTTAGGTGTGATGGCTTTTTCCATCAATTCGGGGATGGCTTGAAAGGTATTTTTGTCTACAGGTACGGTTATGGGGCGTAAATCAAGATAGTGACAGGCTTTGTAAAAAGCAGCATGAGCAGTATGTGGCAATATAATTTCAGGGCTTTTGATGTGTGGAAAATGCTGTCGCGCATAATCTCTGGCTGTTTTTACTGCCAAAATAATGCTTTCTGTGCCACCTGTGGTAAAATTGCCGACTACCTGCTCATTTCCATTTAATAAATCCGCAGCCATTCTAACTACTTCATTTTCAAGCACTAACATACTAGGAAAAGCAGTAGGGTCTAGTCCATTTTCGCTTAAATATAGGGTATAAGCTTCATTAATTAAAGCCGTTACATCTTCTGATGGTTTATAGATATAGGCAAAGACTTTCCCTGTTTGCCAAGGCGCATCTTTAGCTTTCATAGCCTTTAAAGTGCCTAATATTTGCTCTTTTGTCGTACTTTTTTTAGGGAAAATATTATTTTTCATATTTTAAATTTTTTTTAATTAAATTTATTATACTAAAAACAGGATAAAAGCAAAAGTTGTTAATTTTTGTATTTATATTAATGTGTGGCCAGAGACTACGAATTTGGTTCGGCGCGAACCAACCGTATAGGCTTCGCCTATAAAAAAAATACAATTCTAAGCTGTTTTAGTATACCATAAAAACAAGGGCATGCCTTGTCACTACAATCACCAATCCCTGAATCCACGAATCACAAACCTACCAAGTCTCAAGCTTATTCAACAATTCAACAAATTTCGCTACCTTTGCACTGTTTTACAACTATCCATTGATAAAATCGTTCAATAGGTGTTCAAAAGGGTTTTTTAAACAAAAAAAATGTTAGATAAATTAGAAGCAATCAAGCATCGTTGGGAAGATATTGGGCAGCAACTAGCCGATCCGCAGACTATGACGGACATGAAAAAGTATGCCCAATTGAGTAAGGATTACAAAGACTTAAAAGTATTGGCAGATGCTCATGATAAATATGCTGATATTTTAAGTAATATTGAACATAATCGCGAGGTATTGCGAAATGATAAAGACCCTGAATTTAGGGAAATGGCAAAGATGGAATTGGAAGAATTGCAAGCTGAACAAGCTAAAATGGAAGAGGAAGTCAGGATTTTGCTCATTCCCAAAGACCCTGAAGATGAAAAAGATGCAACCTTAGAAATTCGCGCAGGTACAGGCGGCGATGAAGCAGCTATTTTTGTAGGCGATTTATATAGAATGTATGTTCGCTATATTGAAACGAAAGGTTGGAAAACCCAACTATTGAGAGCCAATGAAAGCGCGGCGGGCGGTTTCAAAGAAATTGTATTGAGTGTGTCTGGCGATGGGGTTTATGGCATTTTGAAGTATGAATCAGGGGTGCATCGAGTTCAGCGTGTGCCAGCAACGGAATCGCAAGGGCGAGTACATACTTCTGCTGCTTCTGTTGCGGTACTCCCCGAAGCCGATGAAGTGGATGTCTACATCAACCCTGCCGATATTCGCGTAGATACTTACCGTTCTTCTGGCGCAGGTGGGCAGCACGTTAACAAAACAGAATCGGCGGTGCGTTTAACCCATATTCCAACGGGCGTGGTGGCGGAATGTCAGCAAGAACGCTCTCAATTGCGAAACCGAGAGGTCGCCATGACGATGCTGCGTACTAGAATTTACGAAATGGAGTATCGCAAACATCTGGATGCCATTGCTAGTAAACGTAAAACAATGGTTTCAACAGGTGATCGCTCGGCAAAAATCCGCACCTATAATTATCCGCAAGGACGTGTTACTGATCACCGCATCGGTTTGACACTTTATAATTTGAGTGCCATCATGAATGGTAGTATCCAAAATATTATTGAAGCCTTGCAAATAGCGGAAAATGCCGAAAAAATGAAGGAAGGGAATAATTAAAATCGCGTAGATACACAAGACACAAGATTTTGTGTATCTATGACAACAAATCAACCAACAATAAAAAAAACGATGGCACATACAACAGAAGTGAATCAACAATCTGAACAATTGGGCACTTCATTTCCCAAAGAAAAAGTAAAAATTCTGCTCTTAGAAGGCGTACATCCCGTTTCGGTAAAGCAATTTGAACAAGCGGGCTATACTAATGTCGAACTTTTACCTAAAGCACTGCCCGAAGCAGAATTGCTAGAAAAAATCAAAGATGCACGCATTGTAGGGATTCGCTCCAAAACGCAGATGAATGAAAAAGTGATTGCTCATGCAAAAAAATTAATGGCTATCGGCTGTTTTTGCATTGGCACCAATCAAGTTAATCTGGAAAAAGCGAAGGAAAAAGGCATTGCCGTATTTAATTCTCCCTATTCCAATACGCGCTCGGTTGCGGAATTAGTGATTGCGGAAATTGTAATACTAATGCGTAGAGTAGCCGAAAAAAGTCACGCTGCCCACAAAGGGGAATGGCTTAAATCAGCGGAAAATAGTCATGAGGTGCGCGGCAAAACCATTGGTATTATTGGTTATGGGCATATTGGTTCACAGGTATCCGTATTGGCGGAAGCAATGGGCATGCGCGTTTTGTATTATGATATTGTTCCAAAACTGCCATTGGGTAATGCTATCGCAGTAGGTAGCATGGACGAGTTACTTGCTCAATCTGATGTAGTGACCCTACACGTTCCTGCTGATCCTTCTACCGAAAATATGATTACACAAGCGCAATTGTCGAAAATGAAAAAGGGCGCGATTTTGTTGAATCTAAGTCGTGGTACGGTGGTAGATATTGACGCTTTGGCAACCGCTTTGGAAGGTGGTCATTTGAATGGTGCAGGTATTGATGTATATCCGAAAGAGCCGCGTGTTAAAGGAGCTACTTTTGAAACGCCTTTACAGGGTTTGAAAAACGTTATTTTGACTCCTCATATCGGCGGTTCTACCCAAGAGGCACAGTACAATATTGGCTTGGATGCCGCCTATAAATTGATCAATTATTTGGATAAAGGCATCACCGTTGGCTGCCATACTGTACCAGAGTTGAACTTGCCTATTCACCGAAATACACATCGCATTTTACACATACATGAAAATGTACCGGGTGTATTGGCTAATATAACCAGCATTTTAGCAGAGTTAAACATCAATATCGTAGGTCAATACTTGAGTACCAATGATAAAATTGGTTATGTGGTTGTGGATGTAGATAGCAGCGCATCGCAAAAAGCTTTGAATGGTTTGAAGCAGGTTGCTCATACCATTCGCGCTAGGGTTTTGTATTGATTCGTGATTAAAAAGTTAAAGAATATTAATTTTTTTAGAAAAAAAGCCACTACAATTATAAAATTTATTGCAGTGGCTTTTTTAGTTTTGAAAATTAAATATTGGATGATTTTTTAGCTTGAAAAGTTTTATCGTTAACTAATTATTTAAAAGGGTACACAAATTAAAACAATGGTTTCTTTGAATGTTGAGTTGGTTTGTTTAGGGGGGAAATGTGTTTAAATACTACTGAAACCCTCGCCGAAAATAGGGTCTGAAACTCCACGATTGCCTTCGGCGACTTACTTTTTGCAATCGCGAAAAAAGTAAGCAAAAACGCTTGTCAAAAATATCGTTCCCACGCTTCAGACCTGCGCTTTGCTACCGATTTTTGACCTGCTCGCGCTTCTTTTTCGTAAAGCAGATTCATGAACCTGCTCTACGAAAAAAAAAGATG
>JAHDHV010000374.1 GCA_020631155.1 Bacteroidota bacterium
CTGTTATCTAAAATTCAAAATTTACACACTTATTTTATCCTAAAATGAAGGTCAAAAATATCCTACTGATAAGTATCCTGTTATTCATTGCCTATAGTCACCAGATTATTGCCCAAGAAACGACCATTTACACCGAAGCCAATCGCACTTTCAAAATGGCGATGGAGTATTGGAATGAGGGCAATTATTCTTTGGCGCAAGAAAAATTTGACGATTTTTTGCATTTAACGCCCTATAGTTTTTTGCAGGAACACGAAAATATGCGCGTACAAGCTTTGTATCATCATGCTTTAGCAGCCAAAAAGCTAAACAATCACGATGCAGAAATGCTCTTGGTCAAATTTATTGATGAAGAAACGCATACGCAATATGTTCCGATGGCTTACTATCATTTGGGTGATATTTATTTTGGTAAACGTTATTATACAGATGTCATTGATTGTTACAGTGTTGTGAATCCCGATTTGCTGACGGAGGAGGAGTATGGTGAGTATTATTTTCGCTATGCCTACAGCCTTTTCACCAGCAAAAAAATGGATGAAGCCCAGCAATTATTTGGCAAAATTGTTAATATTTACAATCAGCATTATTTTGATGCGAACTACTATTTTGGCACCATCGCCTTTTTCAAAGAAGATTATGCAACCGCATTAGGTAGTTTTCAACGCATTGAGCAGAATAAAAAATACGCCAAAGCCATTCCTTACTATATTACTTACATTTATTATTTGAAAGGGCAAAATGACAATTTGCTTAAATATGCTGTTCCCAAAACCAAAGAGCGCGGCATCAAATATATGAAGGAAATCAATCACATGATTGGGCAAACCTACTATAAACGACAACAGTTTACAGAAGCATTGCCCTACCTCAAATATTATGTAGATAAAAGTAAAAAAGTACGTCAAGAGGACGCTTATCAGTTGGCTTTTACGCAGTATAAATTGGGTAAATACAAACAAGCCATTGAGAATTTTTCCCAATTAACAAGTGTCAATGATACGCTCGGACAAAATGCAGCCTACCATTTAGCGGATTGCTATTTGAAAGCAAATGATAAGGAACGAGCGCGAAATGCCTTTGATTTGGCCTCAAAAATGAACTTTGATCCTGTCATTAAAGAGATTTCAAGTTTTAATTACAGTAAATTGTCTTATGAGCTTAATTATCAGACAATTGCCATTAATAACTTCATCAATTTTTTGAATGTTTATCCTACCTCCAAATTCAATAATGAAGCGCGCAATATGTTGAGTAGTTTGTTTGAAACTTCCCAAAATTACAACGATGCATTGAAGGTGATTGAAAGCATACCCAATAAATCGCAACAACTATTGCAAACCTATCAGCGTGTAGCTTATTATCGCGGCATTGAACATTACAACGATCAGCGTTATGACGATGCAGTTCGCTTATTTAATTTGGCATTAAGTCACCCTTACGATAGAAATATTTCTGCTTTAGCACATTTTTGGATGTCGGATATTTATTATAAAAATAAAATGTATGACTTGGCATTGGCGAATATGGATGCTTTTGTAAATACGTCTAATGGTAAGGTATTGTCGGATAAGGTGAACCCTGCGACCGCTAATTATACAATGGGTTATTCTCTTTTTAAACAGCGAAAATACAAGCAAGCAGCAGCCTTTTTTGATGCCATTGTTAAGCAATTAAAAGGGAAATCTACTTTGTTAAATAATCGCTCTGTTTTGGCTCATATTTACCCTGATGCTATTTTGAGAAGTGCTGATTGTAATTTTATGAGAAAAAATTATGCTTCTGCATTAAAAAAATACAATCAAATTATTCAGTATGATTTGCAGGGGAGTGATTATGCTTATTATCAAAAAGGAATTTTGAGTGGGCTGTTGGGGAACTACAATGATAAAATTGATGATTTATATGTTTTACTGCAAAAATATCCTCAATCAGATTATACAGATGATGCCCTCTATCAAATTGCTTTAACCCAAGTTGCTTTGGAAGATTATCAATCTGCCATTGAAACGCATGGTAAAATATTGACAGATTACAACCTTAGCGAATATGTGCCTAAATCTTTAGCGAGTTTAGGGTTGATTTATTATAATATTGGAAAATATGATAGAGCGTTAAATTATTATACGCAAATCTTGACAAAATATCCGAATAATGAGGAGGGACAAGCTGCTTTGGTAGGAGCTAAGGATGTGTTTATTGCTAAAGGTGATGCCGATGGTTACATCCGTTTTGCCAAGCAATTTCCAAACATCAACATTGGGCCAAATGCTCAGGATTCCATTGCTTATCAAATCGCGGAAAATTATTACATTCGAGGCGAGTGCGACCGAGCAATTCCTGCTTTTGGCGACTATCTCAATGGTTTTCCGAAGGGTGTTTTCCAACTCTATGCCCATTTTTATCGCGGACAGTGTTTGTACAGCCAAGAAAAATATGCCGAAGCAGGCCGCCATTATTATTACATCTTGGAACAACCACGCAACCTATTTACCGATCAATCATTGGATAAAGGGGCGAGGGTAGCGATGTTTATTGATAAAAATTATCAAAAAGCCTTTGATTTTTACGAGCAATTATATCAAAGTACTTCTCGAAAAGAATTGAAATTAGAAGCTTTGCAAGGTTTGGTAAAAACTTCTTTTGAATTGCGAAAGCAAAAAGCATTGGGCAAGTACAGTGATTTATTGTTGGCTCATCCGAATGTAACTCCAGACGATCAGATAGATTGTTATTACTATTTAGGAATGGTTAGTTATGAGGAAAGAGATTTTCCAACAGCAGCTACTTATTTTGAAAAAGTTGCTATGCGCGCAAGTAATGAACAGGGAGCTAAAGCACGCTATTTAATTGCCGATATGCAATATAAAAATGGGCAATTGGCAGATGCTAAATCGTCTGCTTCGCGGGTGATCAATGAGACTTCTGGACAGGAATATTGGGTCGTGAAAAGTTTTATTTTGATGTCAGATATTTATTTGCAACAAAAAGAATTTTTCCAAGCTAAAGCCACTTTAATGAGTATTTTGGAAAATTATGATAAAGAAGACGAACTTAGACAAGAAGCGCAAAGAAAACTGGATAATATTGTGGCAAAAGAGGCACTAGAATCAAAAATTCAAGCGCGACAGGATAGCATTAAGGCGAGAGAGCAATACCTCGAAATGGAAGACAGCCAAGATAGCGAGCCAGAACTAGGGGAGGACGGACTACCCAAAAAGCCGTGGCTAGATGAACAGCCAATGGAAGCAGTAGCCCCCCAAGATGCAGGCCCTAGTAGCCGTTTCGACCGCATTTCCCCCAAACGCATTGGTACAGGAGACAGCGATGTTCGCCTAGAAGAACTAATGTCAACAGACGAGCCAATCATTATTGTGCCTAAGAAAAAGAAGAAGAAAAAACGCCGAAGAAGCAGAAACCGAAATCGCAAAAAAGGCACCATAAGACCCTCACAACTACCATCACCAACAGGGAATTAATTACGAATTGTAATATTTTATATTATGTTATATTGCAGGGACGTATTGCAATACGTCCCTACATACATATAATCATCCAAAAAATGAACAAATTCATCATTACCATATGCTTGTGCTGCTGTTATCTATGGGCGAGCGCGCAGCAACCGCAACCGGGGCAAGACGAAACACTTGATCCCGAAAATATAGACATTGTAAAACCCTACGAACCTGTTTTAGCGGATGCCATCCGTT
This sequence comes from Bacteroidota bacterium, assembly GCA_020631155.1. GTDB lineage: Bacteria > Bacteroidota > Bacteroidia > Chitinophagales > UBA2359 > JAHDHV01. Next base: position 3,714 of record JAHDHV010000374.1, read on the forward strand.
TAGAGTTCGCGCCCGACTTGCCTTCGCCCGATGAGTTGAAGCGCAAAAAGCCTAACTTCGGCGATTATTATGTGCCCAACCGCTTGATTAACAATATGGCTTATTATCCAACGCAACTCAAACCCTTAGCCTATCGCGGTGATAGACGAGTTAGCGGCGATGGCGCACTCCATAATATTTGGCTAAAAGCAGGCTTTGGCAATTTGTCTACACCTTTATTAGATGTGGGTATTAGCACTGGAAAATCTAGAGAATACATCGCAGGTTTAACAGGTTCTTACATTTCCTCGAATGGTGAGATAGAATTTCAAGATTATAATAAAACAGATATTGAAGCCTACGGCAAAATATTTAATGATGTATTTTATACCGCTTTTGATGCGGGTTATCAACGCAATCAGCATTATTTATATGGTTATGATCATAGCGTAGTTAATCCCTTTGAGAAAAGTCAACTAGAAAGATTGTACAATACCATTAGTGCGAGTGCCGAAATTGGCAATAGCATTGAAAATCGGGCAAGTACCGATTATAAGGGTAAATTGGGCTATAGCTTCCATTTCACACCAAACGATGCCAAAGAGCACAACATCATTTTAGACAGCTATGTATCCAAACGTTCAGGCGAAAATTTAGCATTTGGAGCAGAAATATTTTCGCATTTTTCCACCTATACCGCCGACAGTAGCAGCACCGCCAATAGCGATTTACTCCTCAACGCCATTCCGCAATTTACCTACAAATCACATCGCGCCAAACTGACTTTGGGTGCCAATGCAATGCTAGATCACGATGAATTTTCGGGCTTTCCATACATCAATTTAGAAGGCTATATTTTGCCAGAAAAATTAACCCTTTATGGCGGTTGGAATAAAAAATTGGTTAAAAATAATTTCCAAAAATTTAGCACCGAAAACCCATTTATTATTCAAAATGTAGCCCTCAGCAATTCGCAAAGAGAGGACCGCTATGTAGGGGCGAAGGGCGAAGTTAATGGCATTTTTTACAATGTAAAAGTCTATCAACAAATCACTGATAATCAGCCTTTATATGTGAACTTAGCCGATCTCGACACCATGATGATGACTGTTGTATACGATTCAACCATGACAACATTCGGCGGTTTGATAGAAGCGAGTTATGCTTTTTCCGAGCAATTTAAGGCAGGCATCGGTGCGACTTTCAATAATTACAATACAGAAACAGTAAATAGTGCTTGGCATTTGCCAACTTTGGAGTTGAATGTGCGTGCAGAATTTATGCCTATCCCGCAACTCAGTTTAATTGGTGATTTCTTTTTATTACAAGGCGCAGAAGGTCGTTTATCCAATGGCAGAACCAAAGATTTAAAAGGAGCTGCAGACTTGAATTTTGCTGCTAAATACACTTTAATGAAAAATATTTCCGTTTTTGTGAATTTAAATAACGTTCTTTCTGTTAAAACAGAACGATATTTGAATTACCCTACTTATGGCTTTAATGTAGTTGGTGGTGCCATCGTTAGATTTTAATTACGAATTATCAATTACGAATTACGAATTAGTTGAGGTATGTTTTAAGTGTAGTACTTTTGAACCAAACAGTTTGTACTTATTTTAACGGTTCGTGGATTCGTGATTAGTAGATTAGTGATTCATATTTAGAAAATTTTTTGAAGGCTGTTTTCTCTTTATGTATTTTTTGTAACGAAGGCTTTAGCCGTCATAATAATATGAAGGTCAAAAGATTTATATGTGTTAAGTAATTCTACAATAATAAGTTGAATCATAAAGCCAAAGTAGTTTTGCTTTGTACAAGGCGAAAAACGTAGGCATAGTGGAGCTCTGGCGAGGCTTTTCAACGAAGTACAAGGCAAAATAACAAAGGCGACTGGTTCAACTTATTATTTCCGTATTACTAAGGAAAATAAAAGTCCAAATATCCAAAAAGCTAAAAAGCCAAAAGCCCAAAAAGCTAATCACGAATCATCAAACAGTGACCTAGAATATCATCATAAAGTCATAAGAAAAAAATAAATTAAAACGTTATACATTATATGACCGACAGAATAAACATACCACAATATATTCACGATTTACTGCATGAATATAGTTCCGTCATTGTGCCGGGATTAGGGGCGTTTAGCACACGCTATAAACATGCTGAAATAGATGGAAATGTAAACCAAATCCAACCGCCTGTAAAAACGGTTGAATTTAATGAGCGATTAAAGATAAACGATGGCTTATTGGTTGGGCGAATTGCACAAGCAGAAAAAGTATCAGGCTTTGAGGTAACTAAAATTGTAGATGAATTTGTAAAACAAAGTCACGAAAAGTTAGATAGAGGACAAGCCGTTTCTTTGCCCAAAATTGGCGAATTACGTAAAGATGCGACAGGAAAAATTAGCTTTAGCCCCTTCACAGG
>JAHDHV010000375.1 GCA_020631155.1 Bacteroidota bacterium
TTAAATTTGCTTTTTTAGTATAAGATTTAGTATTTTGAAACAAGTCTAATATAATATCTATTTAGGGTTTTTATGAAACAATAGAGGAACCTATTGTTTCATAAAAACCTTAAAAGTCAATTTTCCTTGTAATACATCTTTATTTTTTGTTATTGCGCCTGCTGTTACAGTAAGGGTTTCTTCCATTTTACCAATGAGTGTTTCTTTACTACCATCAGATTTTTGCAACCAAACTTTTTCCTGTTTGGTGTTAATAATTAATTTTAAAGAACTTAGTTGTATACTGGGGTGAAAATTTACTACATCACTTTTAGTACCACATTGTCGATGGTCTAACTCTATAATAGACACTTCGATTTTAAATTCATTATCAGCTGCAATAGACATAGTAGTTACATCATTTTCAAATAGTAATACATTATCTTTTAGAGTTGTTAATGGAAAACCATATTTTACAGAGCCTAAAGGTAAACTAGAAGAATTTGTTGAGGTGTTTGAGGAAGAATTTAAAGGTGTATACTGAATTAAGATTGTGCCAGCAAGTTGGAAACTCTTTTCACAAACTTCTTTTTTAGACAAAATTTCTAGGTGAATAGGGCGAAATGCAAAGCTAGTATTACTCCTGATAGTACCGTCTTCATTAGCCTCCATCAAACCTACCTTTGCTTTAGTTTGTTGTGCTTGAGAAGGTGTAAATGAGCATAACATAAAAGTTAAAATCAGAAAAAAAGAATAATAATTCATGTTTTTTTAGTTTTTGTATTGATAAGTAATGGGTTATTTAGATAAAAATATATTGATTATTGATGCTTTAGAGTATTTTATGTAAAATAATATGTATTTTTGTGTTTAAATATGTGATAAGAGCCTAAAACATAAACGAAAAGTTATTTCTATATAGTGTCTTTAGTTTTCTGTTTTTTTAAAAGAAATACTGTGATTTTGTAATTCCTATTTTGAAACAGTAAAACTGCTAATATCAGAGCAAGGCTAGAGCTTGTTGATACTGAGCAGTTTGTACACATTCTTCTACTGATTTGATTAATTTTGTATACTTTGTTTGCGCTCCATATTATGAGAGAAGCTTATTTGCGTTTGAGAAATTTTTTAGTCTTTATTTTGTTAGATTCTATTTTTTTAGTTCCTAAACCAAAAATAGGTTTGGAAGCTCGTTTCATAAAGACCTTAAAATTTAATTTTCCTTGAAGTACATCTTTACCTTTCGTTTTTGTACCTGCTGTTATGGAAAGAGTTTCTCCCATTTTACCAATTAGTGTTCCTTTGCTTCCATCTGATTTTTGCAACCAAATTTTTTTCTGTTCTATATCAACAATCAATTTTAAAGAAGTTAATTGTTGGTTTGGGTGCATATCTACTACATCACTTTTTCCACCACACCACCGCGTGTCCTTTTCCGTAATTGTCACTTCAATTTTAAATTCATTATCGGGCGTAATTGGGGCAACGGTTAAATCATCTTCAAACAGTAATACATTGCCTTTTATCTTTATTAATGGAAAACCAAACTTTGTAGTACCAACAGGCAGGCTACTATTAGAAGAACTTGTGATGCTAGAGGAAACAGAATTTGTAGTTGCTCTTAAAGGCTTTCGCTTAATCAAGACCGTTCCACTAAGTATTAGATTTTTTTCACAAGCTTCTTTTTTAGACAAAATATCTAACTGAATCGGACGAAATGCAAAGTGAATATCACCTATAACTGCCGCATCTGTATTAGCTTCCATCAAGCCCATTTTTGCGGTATTTTGCTGTGCCTGCACAGAAAAAACAGAAGAAAATATAAAAAATAATACTAAAAAAATAGGATACTTTTTCATGCTTGGTTGTATTTAAAATTTGTTGTGCAATGACTTATATGTAATATACCAAAATGTAATTACAAATGCAATTTTTTTAACCTTTTTAGTTAAGGAGATTTGAGACTTGAGATATGAGATGTGAGATAATTACTTTACTATTAGTCATTTACAAATAAAAAAGTAAGAAAATGAACGATGATTACCAAAATAAAGGCAAATACTCAATTTTGGTAATCAAGTATTTACCTTCAAGTTTTCATTATTTATGGGTTTTTAATATTATTTGCCTCCATTTCTAAGTAAAAGCACATCAAAAAGTAATTGACTACCTACTTTTCGGCTTTCAATATCTGAAATACGGAATTTATAACGGCGTAAATTGCCTAACAAAGTTTTGAGTTGACTAGCGGTGCAGTTCATATAAAGCCATGTGCGCGTCTTGGTATCACTGTCAAAATCTCTGACTGCACCCCCCCCAACGCTGATAGGACGATTGGCATCCAAGTCATTTTCGCGTACCAAAACCACTGCAAATTTATTGCTGCCAAAGCGTTCTATATCAAATATTCGCACTCGTTTGTCCTTCATTTTTTGAGCAATGAAGCTGCTTGTTACATTCAAGTAATAGTACCAGCTACCACCTGTATTTTTGGCAAATACCGCCGCATATCGGCGTTTTCCATTCACTGTATAGGTTTCAATATCAATAATTGCAGCATTATGTTGTTTAATGCGAGATTTTAAGCCGTCCGAAGTCATGCCGTAGTACCACCACCACGCCTGACCCTTATTTGGCACTAATACCGCAGCAAAACGCTCTTTACTGCCTACTGTATAGCGTTCAATATCAATGATTCGTGCGTTGCGCCTGCGAGCTTCCTGATTTAAACGGCTTTCGCTAACGCCATAAAACCACCACCACGCTTTTTTGTGAACACCCGAATTGACAACCATTGCCACATTGAAGCGATAAGGCGAAGTAGAGACAACTTCAATATCAATGATTCGTGCATTTTTTGAAGAAATAATATTTTTTATCTTATCTGCGGAAATATTGTAGTAGTAATACCAGCCTGTTGCCGAAGTAATGGATTTTTCAGGGACTGCTTTGTGAAAAGTTTGTTGAGCGTGTGCATTTTGCATCATTAAAACAGAAAGAGCTGAAAAAAGAAAAAAAGAAATAATGTTTTTAATGGAGAAAGAATTTGAAATAGTCATAATTGATAAATTTTTAGAGGTTGTTTTTTTAATAATGCTTGACAAAAACATAGGTATTTACCAAGCATTATAGAAGGTTAAAAAAGATAAAAATTGTTGTTAGTATAAACTAAAAAAGATGAAATTATTTAATGTGATGAGTAGGAGCTGCTTTTAGTGTTTCGATAACGATCCAGTCGCATGGAATTTCAAAGCACTCTATAGTACCATTGCTAGTAGGATGGCATATTTTACAAGTTGCTGCTCTGCTTGCTGTAGTAGTAGTTGCTAGTCGCAATGTTTTGTAACGGCCGTTTTTAACAAAATGAAGTGCTTGTACGACACCTTTTTTGGTAGTAGCTACAATTTTGCCACCATTTGCAGTTTTGTAGACGGTATATTTACCTGTGCCTCTAGGAGCGCGGAAATTGACGGTTTTGCTGTCCTGTGCTTTTTGCTGGAATTTTGCGAATTTTGAAGTATTTGCTTTTTTGTAAAATGCTGTTCTTTGTGCGAAACTATCATTTGTGGATATTGCTAAACAAGCAAGAATAAAAGTGAGTGTTAAGACTGTTTGAGCGAATTTTACCAATACATTTTTCATGGTTAAGTTGTTTAAGGTTAAAATTAAAGATTTGATGAAAATGACTGTATTCGCTTTAAAGTCTGGAAAGCTAGGAAGGGCGTGAGCAATAGGCGTGATTTTTTTTGGAAAAAATAAAAAAAGCTAGGGGAAATGAGCTTTTTACGCTCATAATGAATTGATAATGAGGGATTTATTTTTTATTGCTTTTTTTGCGAAAAAAAAAAGTACAAAAAATAATGACATTTTGGGTTCAATACTTGAATGAAATTAAACAAAGTCAAGACAGTCTCCAAGTCTTATATCTCAAGTCTCCCATCTCCCGTCTCACTATTCCCATAACCAATTTCCTCAATAAGATGTAAAAACTCACTCATCATTCTAGCGGTTGCCCCCCAAAGTGTATGCTGTTGATGGATGTTATAAAAAGGAGCTTCAACGCTATAGTAACCAGCTTTATGGGTAATAACTTTTTTGGAAATGATGTTTTTATCGCTTAAATGCTGCAAATCCACCTCAATAATTTGGGCAACCTCCTTTGGGTCGGGAGAGAAAGTAGGGCGTTCTGTCAGGCTTGCAATGCTGGGGAGTACCAAAGTATTACTAGCCGTAATGTATAATTCACTCAAACTACCAATAATAGACGGAAGATGCCGAGCAACACCAAATTCTTCTTCGGTTTCTCGCAATGCAGTTTGTATTAAATTATCATCGGCTTCCTCATAGCGGCCACCGGGCAGGCTAATTTGTCCGCTATGAGCATAACCATCTTCGGTGCGCTGCATAAGGGCGGTGTAAATGCTGGTATTGTGAGGGTAGAGTAGGAGCAAAACCCCTGCTTTTTTTGCTGTTTTTGCTTTTGGTCGCCAATTATTAGGATAGCGCAAGGAGGCTTGCATTTTATCTTGGACAGCAGCACCGGGCAAAGGTTCTTGAAGACGTTCTTGTAATTTATTGATAAATGTTGTAAAATGCATGGTATTTGTTTTGTTGTAAAAAAAGTTGTCAGGTAATTGGAAAGTTGCAATGTAGAGCCTTGTAACTTTTCAACTTTAAAACCTTCCAACTCCTTATTTCACAAAAATAATCAAAAAAATGCCCATTATTAATTCTAACTATCGCGCACCAAAATTTATGTTACGCAATGGACATATCGAAACGATTTTACCTCGTTTTTTCCGAAAAGTCCCCAAAGTTAACTATCAAAGGGAAAAAATAGACACTCCTGACAATGATTTTCTGAATTTAGATTGGGCGCGAAGTTCAAACAAAGGTAGTAAACGTTTGGCGATTCTGTCACATGGTTTGGAGGGGAGCAGCGATAGCGTATACATGAAAGGTATGATACATGCCCTTAAAGCCTTAGATTGGGATGCGTTGGCTTGGAATTATCGGGGCTGCGGAGGCGAGCTAAACCGACAAAAAAGGAGCTATCATAGCGGTGCTACGGAAGATTTACAGACAGTGGTAGCGCATGTTTTGTCACTCGATCAGTATGATGAAATCGTATTGTTTGGCTTTAGTTTGGGGGGCAATTTGTCCTTGAAATATGCAGGAGAACAAGGCAGTAATTTGTCGAAACAAATCAAAAAAGTGATCGTTTTTTCTACGCCCTGCGATTTGGCTGCTGCGAGCGAACATCTCACTAAAGGATTCAATCAGGTCTATACCAATCGATTTTTGGATACCCTCATTGTTAAGGCTCAAAAAAAAGCACAACATTTTCCCGATATTGATGTGTCTAAAATCCATGAAATCAAAGACTTATCAGATTATGACGATATGTTTACCGCACCCATTCACGGCTTCAAGGATGCAGCCGATTATTACGAAAAATGCAGTTCAGGACAATTTATTCCAGCCATCACTGTACCAACTTTGATTGTAAATGCACTAAATGATCCCTTTTTTCCGATGGCTTCTTATCCTATTGTAGCTACGCAAAATCACCCTAATGTATGGCTCGAAATGCCTAAGCATGGGGGGCATGTCGGCTTTTTTAGTGCTGGAAAATATTATTGGTCAGAGCAAAGAACTGTACAGTTTTTACGAGAAACATAAACAAGTAAGGTTATTTTGCATTGTGTACTTTGTGCTTTTGTAAGTTTGCTTTTTGGATATTTAGCTTTTTAGACTTTTGGATTTTTAGACTTTTAGAAAATAGATATTAAAGAGGAAAAAAATAAGCAATTAATGATTTATGAATTTTTATTATTTGCTTAAACGCTTGCTTGTTAATTTTTTATAGGACTACGACGGCTAAAGCCTTCGTTACATAAATGATCCAAAAAGAAAAAACTTATCAAAAAAACACTTAATCACTAATTTATAGAGCAACCTTTTTAACAAGGTGCGTTTGGGCAAATCATCATTTTGAAAGGAAAGAAAATTTTTCAAAAGGGTACACAAAAGTCATCATTTTTTCTTAAAGCGGATTCATGAATCCGCTTTAAGAAAAAGAAGCGCAGGCAGGTCAAAAATCGGTAGCAAAGCGCAGGCCTGAAGCGT
>JAHDHV010000376.1 GCA_020631155.1 Bacteroidota bacterium
AATGGACAGTGATACTTCTTTTTTACAAGATGGACTACATTTTCTTTTTGATTATCAAATAGTCCAAACAGTAGCGGAAACCTGCCATCCTGCTATTGAGATAACTTGTTTAACAATCTTACCCGAAAATGGGCAAAAAGTAAATTCCCAAATCAATGGCAGTATCCGCACAGAATTAGTCAATACCGTTCCCATGCCTAATGGCGATGTCTTATACGACTTTGCTGTTTTACTGGAAAATGAAAACGATGTACCCATACAAGATGCTTATGGCATTGCTTTTTCTGTCAATTTTACCTCCTCACAGCCTACCGTAGCAGCAGTTAATTTCAATACCCAAGACGGCGCATCCCTTTCTTGGCTCGGCAACACCCAAAGCGACAATGATGCAGAACGTATTTTATGTATAGATACCGTTTTTGCTAATCCAACAGGCGGAAAAATAGACATTGGCATCACCCGAATAGACCATCAACCCATTAGCGGCTCAGGTCAAATTTGCCAAGTCGCTTGTGTAGCTACCATCGAAGATTGGGGCTATGCAATGGCTGACTTTGGAGGTGAATCAGAATTATTAACGCTAACAGTAGACAATATTCGTTTAATTAACCAAAATAATGAAGATATTCCAACCAAAGGCATCACACAAAGCATTGATATAGCAGCTATTCCGCCCGTTTCTGTTCAAGTGCAAGCCATTTTAGAAGCAGCTTATCTCCCTGAAATCGGATTGATGAATACCTATTTGAGTTCTGCTAATTTACTGCCTTTAACACAACCCTTTGCGCCAACTCCTTGGCATTACAATAGCGATTACGAACAATTATTGGGACAATCACAGATACCTAACAATGCCGTAGATTGGGTATTATTAGAGTTGCGCTCCGCAAATGAGCCTGATAAAATTGCAGAACAAAAAGCAGCCTTTTTATTAAATGACGGCTCAATTGTAGATAAAGATTATGTGCAGTTATTTGGTTTTGAAAAAGGAGTCCGCTTTTATACGCTTAATCCTGCCGAAAATTATTTTGTTGTGTTGCGTTCTCGAAATCATTTAGCCGTTATGAGCCGAACAGCCATAAGCATCAATAATCAAACTTTAGCCTATGATTTTACAACCTCCAAAACCCAAGCCAAAGGACAAGGACAACTCAAAGCCCTAAACGATACGCAATATGCACTTCACGCAGGCGATGTAAATGGTGATGGTATAATCACCGTCAACGACTTCAACCGATATACAAAACAACTAGGAAATTCCACTAATTCCTACAGTACCGCCGATTTAAATTTAGACACTACTATTTCGACCACCGACTTCAACCTTTACCGCACTAATGCCAGCATTATTGGCATTCCAGAGATTAGATATGAATAGATAGAAAACTGAATGACTTTTTAATTTTAAGACTAAAAAAAATTTCACTAAGGAATGGGGGAATAATAAGTTGAACCATAAAGAGGAGTGGTTTAATTTATTATCATAGAATTATCAATATCAATAATTGAAAAATATTTTTTTACCTAAAATATTAAAAGTCAAAGAGTTAAAAGACAGTTTTATTATTTAGTAAAACCGTCTTTTAACTCATCAATCAGTAAATACATAAAACATGAAAAAACGAACACTCCTGTTGATTAGCATGGTATGTTTATTTTGCATACTAGATATGAACGCCACAAAAGCGCAAAACTCGAATGAATGTATTGATGACTGTATATATCCAGGCAATACCACAGCTACCCATCAACAACAAGCAACTCAATTGCAAGGTGTTGATGAGGTAAATGTAGAAGATGTATTAATAATCGGTTTGGGTTATGGCATGACAGGCGCAACACGTACCAATGCAAGTCTTGATTTTACCGCCCAGCCTTGTGAAGATTGGGCAGGTAATTTAACAGCAGATTCTACCTATTCTATTAACCCCAAACACGCTGACTGTAACGGTGATGGCATCATTGATTCGGTTGATTTGGTAGCCATTCGAGTCAATTACGGAAAACAATTACCCCACTGCCAATATGAAAATCCAGTGGAGGAATTAGCTTGGCTCAATGCCTTATTATTTGATGAAAATGGTAATTGTAGAGGCGATTACAATGTGTTTGAAGGAACACTTTCTAGTACAGGGAAAAACGTATTTTACCTTTCTGCAATATTAGAAGGTCCAGAAAAGATACATTATATCTATCAGTGTGATAATGGTACTCTACTTTGTGAAAAGGGAGAAATTGACCTAGAAACAGGCGAAGACCCACCGGGTTGTCATGAGCAATATTTACAAGATATAGGTGGGCTGGAAAATATGGAATTTATTTTTAGCAGTAATTGTGATACACCAAACAGTTGCACAAACAATGACCCATTAACAGATTTGCCTTGGCTACAAGATTTAATTACACGACATGATTGCTGTCAAGAGTATCAAATTTATGAGTATAAAACCGCCAATAACGTATCTTTATTTGAAGTAAGACCTAGTTTAGAACCCATTGGCAATGAGAATTGCAATGTTGATATACCACGCACTTTATACAATTGCACAGGAGCAGCAATTTGCAATTATTTAGGGAGGAGTAGCATTGGTTGTATTGCCGAATATACAACAACAGAAGGCACATTAATTTACCAATGCCAACCATCGCCAACAGTTGCTTGTCATTTTTTAGACCCTATTCAAGACCTAGATTGGCTGAATGGTTTATTATTCGATGAAGATAGCCTTTGCATCAATTTTGATTATGATGTCTACCAAAACCTCACTTTTCCTACAAGCGAAACGGTCTTTGAGTTCAAGCCTATATCTGCCAATCTTCCACAATTATTCTATAACTGTACAGGTGAGCTTGTTTGTAGCATTGGAAATACAGAGGAGCCAGCAAACTGTGGGGAGGAATTTCAAGCTTTGACAGAAAGAGTGCAAATTTTTGAGGCTTGCCCTGCGCCGCCTTGCCGAGTTCATAAACCAATAAAGGAATTATCGTGGTTAAATGACTTACTATTTGATGAAAATGGTATTTGCAAAAATGAATTTCTTCAAATATATCAAACCATATTGCCAAGTGGTGAAGTGGCATTTTACCTTACCTCAGAACCATTTGTAAGCAAGGATTTTAATTATTTATACGACTGCTCAGGTAATCTTTTATGTAAAACGGGCGGAGCGTCCGACATAACAGAACCAGTTGGTTGTCAGAATATGTATGAGATAGACAATAACTTGTTAGAAAATGGTACTTTAATTTTTGACCGTTATTGCAATAGTTTTGATGATTGCAGTTTTTCCAATCCTTTAGAAGAATTATCTTTTTTGAAAAAAATAGTAGAAAAAGCAGATTGTTGTAATGATTGGAAAATTTATCAATATACAACAGACAGCATAGCTTTTTTTGAAGTTATTCCGAATTACCAAGAAAGCGAAGGCGATAATTCACAATGTCCAAGTAATTTATCCACTACTTTATACAATTGTTCAGGCGAAATAATGTGCATATATGACTTAGAAAGCGATAGCCTAGCCTGTCCACTAAGAGCAAAATTACACCAAAAAACGCTTTTGTATCAATGTGGTTATCTCGAAAGCTTGGCCGAATGTGCCGACCCTAGTTATATGGCACAATTTGATTCGATAGACTGTACCGATTCAGGCGAAGCTCCCGTATGTGGCTGCGATGGCGTAACTTATGAAGGCATCTGTGCTGCTGCAAAAAACGGCATCTATGATGTTCAAATGGGAAGTTGCGATAAACTTTGGACAGATTATCAGCCAAGAGTAAGAGGGGTTGATGTTTGTATGACACTTTCAGATAAGTATGAGGTTTATTACAGAAAAAGCCTTACTTTTATGGAGTTTAAAGTATTGGAAAATGATAAAGTTTTTTTGTCAGCAGAAAATAATTATGGGGGACCTGCTACTATACTCCCCGAAGACTTATCCCAAACATTTGATTCTCCAGATGATTATAGGATTATTTATGATGCTAAAGACCCTTTTCAACAAAAAATAACAGGTGTGCTTGATTGCACTGACAATCCATGTTCAGTTAATGGTATTTTTTATGCTAGACAAGAAATAGATGGCGAAGTGAGTTATCGTTCACTCTTTTATGTAAAAACTCATTCCTATTTCTTATTTGATATTGATAAGATACGGCCTATTTTGGGAAATATTAGCATATGTGAACATGTGCCCAAGTATGAAGGTTGGACAAGGGAGGTAATTATTAATGACGGTTGGGTTGATATTTGTCAGGCAATTGTTGTTACTGCCAAAGATGGGCATTTGGGTGGACGAGACTGTTGTTATCGCCTCCCAGTTGGAAAGCGTATTGTATATGATCGAATAGAAGTAGAGAGTTATAATAATGAGTGTTATATGGGAAGCACTTACTTTACAGCAGTTGATACTTTACCGCAAATTAATTCCGCTAGATTATATCCCGATTTAGATGATTCAGTCATGCTTCCTAATGGAAATGTTTTATATGATTTTTCTATTATTATGGAAAATGAAAACTATATTGAGCCTTTAGAAGATGCCTATGGACTTTCTTTTTCCATTAATTTTACCTCCTCACAGCCTATGGCAGCAGGCATAAAATTAAATGATGAAGATGGCAACTCTTTAAGTTGGCTAGGCGATGCATTGAGCACTGATCCAAACAACAAAATCATTTATATGGATACTGTCTTTTACAATGAATCAGGGGGGCGTATAGATGTAGGCATCAGCAGAATCAATCAAGAAGCCCTTAGCGGTTCTGGAGCAATCTGTAAAGTTGCTTGTGTAGCAACCATTGAGGATTGGGGAGCAGGCTTAAAAACGACTAAAAAAAATACAGAAGTGTCATTTGATCTGACTATAGATAACATTCATTTAATCAATGCTAAAAATGAAGTAATACCTACATATAGTAGAAAAAGAAGCTATAATAAACAATTGAACCCGCCTGTATATGCAGAGTTGAAGGTAATTTTAGAAGCTGCTTATATGCCTGAAACTGGAAAAATGAATACCTATTTAAGTGATGCCAATTTACTCCCCATTCATCAACCCTTTAATCAAGCTCCTTGGAATTATGACAGTGATTTTGAGCACTTATTAGCTGTAAATGAAATACCTGATGATGCTGTTGATTGGGTTTTAGTAGAACTGCGCTCCGCAAATGAACCTGATAAAATTGTCGAGCAAAAAGCAGCCTTTTTATTAAGTGATGGCTCAATTGTAGATAAAGAGTACAAAGTATTGGGTGATAAAAAAGGAGTGCGCTTTTATACACTTTCTTTTTGGGGGACTTATTATATTATTGTGCGTTCTAGAAATCACTTGGACGTAATAAGTCGAGAACCAATGCGAATTAGTAATTATCAACTCTCTTATGATTTTACTACTTCAGCAGAGCAAGCAATGGGAACGGGACAACTCAAAGCCTTAAACGACACGCACTATGCACTTCACGCAGGCGACTTAGATGGCGATGGTATTATCACTGTTCAGGACTTTAATGAATACACTCAACTAGAACAAAGTAACGAATCCTATAACATTGCCGATTTAAACTGTGATGCTAATATATCCATCTCAGATGTAAATACTTATCAGCGCAATGCAAGCGTTATTGGTATACCAGAGATTAGATATGAATAAAAAAACGTAGAGATAATTCGCAAATCATCTGTCTTAGTAATTCTACAATAATAAGTTGAACCAGTCGCATTTGTTATTTTGCCTTGTACTTTGTTGAAAAGCCTCGCCAGAGCTCCACTATGCCTACATTTTTCGCCTTGTACAAAGCAAAACTACTTTGGCTTTATGGTTCAAACTTATTATTTCCGCATTACTTAGAGTTTGGAGCTAAATCGAGAACTTTAAAACCTTGTAACTTTCTTAGAGTTTGGAGCTAAGTTAGGTTTTCGCCTTTTATTTTATTGATTAAAATAACAACAATTTAATTAAAATTTGTATACCTTTAATTAACAAAACAATAGGTCTTATTTTTAAAATTTATTTTAAAAATAAAAAACTTTAAAACCTTATAACTTTGGTATGTTTCATTTTTATCCTAACACTTTGTTTCTAAAATTGCTATTTGGCT
>JAHDHV010000377.1 GCA_020631155.1 Bacteroidota bacterium
AGCAAGTTAACACCCAAAAAAACTACTTGCTTAATTTGTGTACCCTTTTAAATAAAATTTTTAAAAGATTTTCAAACTAAAGCTATCGTTACACAACTCCGCAAAAATAACGGAAAACCAACTTGGGAGATTCATTTAGTCCAAACTCGACAGCTTTTGGTATAAATACAAAAAGGCGAACTCATCCATAACGGACAAATTCGCCTTATAATCCAAGATTAGTAATGGTAATTCACATCACATAAGTACCTAGACATAAGATAGGAGACATAAGACTTGAGATAACTACTTAACAGTTTACGGCAAGTTCAAATGTCGTTTAATTCTTTACCTATACCAAAAACAGGATAAAAGCAAAAGTTATTAATTTTTGTATTTATTATTAATAAGTGTAGCTAGAGGCTACGAATTTGCTTCGGAGCGAGGCAAAGCCTCACACCTGTATATATTACAGGGGCGAGGTTCCACCTCGCGCCGAACCAAACTCATAGGCTTCGCCTATAAAAAAAATACAATTCTAAGCTGTTTTTAGTATAGCTACATTATGACCAATTTTTCAACATTTTTTAGTCCTTTTATCGCATCTGTAATTTGTAAAAAATAAGTTCCTTTAGGCAAATTGGGTAATTCTAATTGATGTTGACTTTGGGCATTGCTTTGTTTTTCAAATAACATTTTTCCTGAAACGTCATACAGTTGTATTTGTACAGGACGATTAGCATTGTTATAGGTAATGCTCAAGCTTTGCTGTGATTGAATAGGATTGGGGGATAAGCCTATAATTGGTTTAAAAATTGGGTTGTCAGTATTGAGTGCAAAGCCATCTTCTTGTAGTAAAATTTCAACTGTTTTTGTGCCAGTTAGTTTTACTGGAACAGCATCACCTTTATAATTTTTCAAACTTATATTCTCAATGCTTATGGTTAATGGAATATTTTTAACAGCCGTTTTCCCGTCAATATTTAATACATCCATAACACAGGCTATGCTGCAAATTTCGCCATAACCAGAGGTATTCGTTTTACTTGTTCTAGCAATTGCTACATCCCATGTCCATTCAGAAGTTTGGGCATTAAAGCAAGTATCTAAAGTAATTATATTTCCTTCATTTTGATTAATCCAAGAATTTTCAAACATCACCATAGGCTCATTGACTCTTACCTCCGCGTCTGCAACCTGAAAGCGAATGGTAAATGCAATAAAATAAATATCCTGTCCATGTATTTCTTCATCACCTAAGTGTATGCTAAATATATGCTCTGTGCTATCTACAATTGTTTCTTCTAATATAGGAAATAAAGGAACTCCATTTTCAGATAATAGTGTAGTATTCGCTTTTTCATAAATATTGTCATAATTAATATAGATAGCTTCTATATCTTCATCTGTAATAATGCCATCGCCATTGCAATCGGCATGTTTATAATTGGTACTATCTTCAAAAACGTAGTCCCAAGGTTCGCAAAACTTAGCATCCCATGTAATGCTCTGGTCAGCTCTTGCATTGCCTGTTTCATTATAGCCTTGCCCAATATTAAACAAATCTCTGCTACTTACAACTCCATCGTTATCCGTATCCCCTGCCCAAACACAATCCGTTGTTGGATCACAGGCGGATAAGCTATCTATCACATACTCATTAGTGCATAGCGTTAGGTCAGTAACAATGCTATTATTTACCCGACAAATATAATTGCCTGCTCCTACTAAATTTAAGGTACTATCATTAATAATTTCGGCAACTTTTACCCCATCTTTATACCAATGATAGGTATTGTTATTCAAAGTTCCACCTGCCTCAACCCACAACATATTGTTATTTTTTTGCAAGTCTAAACATTTTTGCGGAAAATAGCTAAAAGAAGAAAGCTGTGCATTAATTTTATAATAAGAAACCATTTCTTCTAAGCCGGAGAAATTCAATTGATTATCATTTAACCATAAAAAAGAAAGGTTTTGTAAATTATAAAAGTCTAATAAAATCTCCTCAAAATCATTGTATTGCAGTTCTATATGCTCTAAATTTGATAAACTATTCCATCCAGGAATTGCTCCGCTTAATTGGTTGTTGCTTAAATTTAAATGTACAAGAATTGACAGGTTAAAATCAGGAATTGTTCCAGTTATATTATTGTTTGCTAAATTTAGTACGTTTAAGTTGAACAGTTTTGATAAGCTTGGAATACTACCCGTTAAATTATTATTGGATAAGTTTAGCGTTCTTAATTGTGGTAAACTTAAATCTATTAATTGGCCAGATAAGTTATTATTGGATAAGTCTATTTTTTTTACCAATAGGCCACCATCATGAAGTGTAACTCCAAACCATTCTGAAATTGGGCTGCTCAACCAACCATTATTATTTATCCAATTATCACCATCTGTTGCTTCATAAAATTTAACTAGCTCCAAAGAATCTGTTTGACTAACAGCTGCCTGCCAAAATAAAGGCTCGGTACATAAGGTTAAATCCTCTACAATACTATTAGTTATTTCACAGGTATATGTCCCTGTTTCATTAACGACTAAGGTGTTATTTCCGACTGCTTCTGTGATTTGTTCACCATTTCTAAACCAAGTGTAGGTATTATTACTTAGTGTACCACCTGCTGACACAGATAAAACATTATGATTTTTATTAATGGCAATGCATTTTTGGTCAGCATATTCTAAAATTATGAAGTTTTCAAAAATGTAATCAAAACTAACCTCTAGTGTTTCAAAGTCAAAATAATTATCATAAATATGTAAGCCCCATAATACAGGCATAGAGCTAAAAACAGGAATCGCCCCACTTAGATAATTACAACACAATTGTATACTCTGCAATTCAGGCAAACCACTAAAATCTGGTATAGAACCACTTAGTTGATTCTCGCTTAAATCTAAAAACATCAACTCAGATAAGTTCAAATCAATTAACTCATTCAGTTCCCCAGTTAAATTATTTTGCATCAAATTAATTTCAACAACTCTTTCTCCATCACTATTTAACACAATCCCATACCAATCTCTTACAGGTTCTTCCAACCAACCACTATTATTTGTCCAATTATCTCCACCCATTGCCTCATAAAAACGAACTAGCTCTAAAGAATCGCTCTGGTTAAAGCTCACTTCCCAAAATAAAGAATCTGTACATAAAGTTAATTCTCTCGCAATACTATTGGTTATCTCACAAGTATATATTCCTGATTCCGAAACAACTAAAGTACTATCTCCTATTATTTCCGTTATTTGCTCACCATTTCTAAACCAAGTATAGGTATTGTTGCTTAATGTGCCGCCTGCTGAAATGAATAAGGTGTTGGCATTTTTTTGATGGACAGTAATGCAATTTTGGGGAGCATAATAAGCCTCCACATTTGTTTCAGTTAAAAGGTATTCCAAATCATGAAAGTCAAGATTGTTGTTCTCTACAGATACAAAACAATATGGTAACTTATCAAAGTTAGACACCTCATTTAATTGATTTTCATTTAAGACTAAATATTCTATTTGAGGTAAATTTAAATCAGCGACACTTGCTATTTGATTATTGTTCAAATATAATTCCTTCAATATCGGTAAATTTAAACTAGAAATACTTATTAATTGATTGAAATCCACATACATATATTCTAATTTAAGCAACTTACTAAAACTAGGAAGTGCCCCACTTAGTTCATTATATTCTAAATCTAATCGAGCTAAATTAGGTAAGTTAAAGTCTGGAATAGCACCACTTAGTTGATTTTTTGTCATTCCTAATTCTATTAAATTAGGCAAATTAAAGTTTGGAATAGAGCCACCAATGGAGTTATAATGAAGTAACAACCCTGTTAAACTTGGTAAGTTCAAATTAACCAACTCTCCTGATAAGTTATTTTGAGACAAAGAAATGACCTGTACCCCTTCCCCATCCTCAGTTAATCCAATCCCATACCAATCTCTTACAGGTTCTTCCAACCATCCACTATTATTTGTCCAATCACTACCATTTGTTGCTGCATAGAAACGGACTAGTTCCAAAGAATCGCTTTCATTTACCTGTGCTTGTGTAAGTTGTCCCATACAAATACACAGTATAAAAATAAATAAAATTATCTTCATTATATTTTCATTTATTGATTATCAAGTTAATTACAGATTCGCAAGTATTTAACCACAATTAAAAGTGGCTAAATACGCGAATCATTTTTTCTGAAGGGTAATATCTATCTGTTATAAAGTACTTAGTGTTATCACTTTATTATTACTGCCATCAACACTACAAAGATGCAGTAGATAACAACTATTTTCAAACATTTTTTTAAGCATTTATCGTAAAAAACAAGCTTTTTTTCTTCTTATTGCAAAATCTATTTACTTTTGTAAATCAATATGTTATATGCTCTTACTGTTTCTTTTTTTAGCTAAAAAAATAGTAAAAAAAAAGCCTGTATGAAAAGACCTAAAACCATTGAAAACCGAAAATTTATTCAGTTGTTAACTTTTTTAAGTCAAGAGGAGTTCAAAGCGTTTGATAGATATGTGCAATCGCCTTATTTTAATAGCAATAAAAAGCTGAAACAATTAGTAAGTTATTTGCGAAAATATCATCCCAATTACCAATCCATTACACCTCAAAAGGTGTTCAAACTCCTATTTGGCAATAAAACTTTTTCCGAGCAAATACTCAATGACACTTTAAATAAGGCTAAATATTTATTGGAAGGGTTTATGGCGCAACAATGGTTTGAGCAAAACGCTTTTATGCCTAATTTTGCCCTCCTCAATCGCTTGCGAGATGTAAATGCAACTTGGTTTTTTAATAAAACACTCCATAAATTTCAACAGCAACGACAACAACAAATGGCTATAGACACCAGCTATTATCAAGAAAATTTGCAGCTATTAGAACTAGAATTATCACACCGTATTCGTCAAAACAATCGCACTGCTAATAGTCAATTGCAAAGAGCCATTGATAGAGAAATTACCTCTATTTTTATCATTAGTAAATTGCAGTATTATTGTGTCTTGCAAAATAGGCGTAGTAGCACTACTCAAGAAAATTGGGAAATTAGCATGATGCCTGAAATTTTTGCCTACCTTCAAGCAAATCCACAAGATGAATTGCCTCCAATTTTGGTATGGCGTTTACTAGCACTCTTGTTAAAAGAGCCTTCCGAAGAAACGCACTATTTTAAACTCAAAAAAAACTTGGAGCAACATCATCAATATTTATCAAAGGCTGTTTTGCGTCAAATGTATACGGCGGTTATTACTTATTGTACTAAACAAGCACAAATGGGGAAGGAAAATTATTGGGAGGAGTTATTGAGTTGTTATGAGTTGATGTTACAAGAAAATATATTACTTGTTGAAGGATATATTCAACCACCTGTGCATTTTCAGAATATTGTGAGTGTTGCACTATTATTAAAAAAATATACTTGGACAGAAAGCTTTATTCAACAATAC
The DNA here is from genome assembly GCA_020631155.1 of Bacteroidota bacterium. Lineage (GTDB taxonomy): Bacteria > Bacteroidota > Bacteroidia > Chitinophagales > UBA2359 > JAHDHV01. The sequence continues at coordinate 5,446 of JAHDHV010000377.1, forward strand.
AAGCATCTATTACCACCTAGTCATCAAATATCTATGATTTCTTTTTGCAGTGCAAATTGCCATTTTTTCCAACAACAATATAGCGATTGTATTGCACAATTACAAACGTTTGCACTTGTAGATGACCTAAACTATGTATCGCATAAGATTTTATTGATTAAAGCCTATTATGAATCCCAACAATATTTTGTTTTATCTAATTTATTTGCGGCTTTTAATACCTTTTTATTTAATCATAAAACACAATTACCAAAAAAATTTTTTCTTACTTATAAGAATTTCATAAAAATAGGCAAACAACTACTTAAATTTCAAGAAGAAAAAATAACTTTATCTAAAAAGGAACAGAAACATTTGCAAAGTATTATTTTATCTGACTTAAAACAACTATCTCCTTTAACACAAAAAAAATGGTTGTTACAACAAACAACTAACCTAAGCAGTTGAGTTAGCAAAATGGTCTATTTTTCTACGCTAAGTAGTTAGTCAACGTTAAAATGACGGGTTGATGTTGAGTAATTTTTGTTCCCTAGCAAGGCGCAAAACGTAGGCATAGCCAAAGCTACGGCGAGGCTTTGTAACACAACTAGGGAGCAAAAAACGCCAAAAGCAATCGTCAATTTTATCTTGACTGACTACTA
>JAHDHV010000378.1 GCA_020631155.1 Bacteroidota bacterium
CTCTTTTTATTCAGCTATTATTTTGTTATTCCCTAAATCCTTGACACACTCAAATCATAAAGCTAAAATGTTTTGTGTTCTACTAAGCAGAAAGGTGTAGATAGGGTTATACTATTGTTTTAACCTCCTGCTAAATTTAGTTTTTTCCTTACATCTAGGATGCTTTAGGTAAATTTTCCACTTTTTTTAGGCTTTTTGCGCTGCTTTTTTTCCATTTTTTCTGAACAATTTCTGCCCTTCTATTGCTCTATACGCTTAAATATTAAGTAAAAATAATTCTAAATTAAACTTAATATTTTTAACAAAAATCTTAACTAACAATCCATAATGTCTTAATAATGCGCTATTTAAGAAAAAGCAAAGTATTCATTTTACCTTTGAATACTCATAAATAAATATTGAGATGTATTTTTGCAATAAAAACAATTATTTATTTACTCTTTGTTAGTAAAACACATTCTTAACAACTCTAAAAATTTGTAATTGCAAAAGCCTTTTTCTCCCCTTATATTTGTAGTGTGCTTAGGCACTTAGAAGAAAATAGGGTACCTTCTAAAAAATAGCGGATTTTTTACTTATTTTTGGCCTTCTCAATAACCAAGCCCATTGGTTTGAGAAGGTTTTTTTTATGCCTTTTTTTTACCCTCAAAACAGTTTAGTGCTTCACTTTTGCAGCTAGTAATTAATTGATTATCAAATCATTCAACAAATCCACCATTTATAACGTTCAAACTAAATTGCCCTTTTAATACGCCTACAACAACTAAGTTGACACCATTCTACTCATCGCCTTATCTCTTTTAACACCTCAAAGTTACCTAATAACGCTACAATTTTAGGTCTAAAAAGCTATTTTTGACTATTTACACACTCTTTTATCTAGCTTCTAAGCTTTTTATGACTTATTTTTTTAACTCTCCCCAACTATCAACAAAACTCTAGCTAAACCCTTCTATTGTTTATTTTCAAAAAAAAAAACTGTTTTAGGGAATTTTTTTGCCTTTTTTTGTACTATACTAGTACAAGATGGAATTTGATATATTTGCCATGTAGTTGATGTTGGAAACTCGCTTCAATTACTTATCAAAACCATTTATCATTCAACAAAAAAAATAACTAATGAAAAAAATCATTTTCATCGTGATAGGTGTATTGTTGCTCTCTACAATTAGCTATTGTGCTTGGCGCAATATGACCTATAGTGATGGTGCTAGAGCAGGCTATTTAGTTAAAATTTCCAAAAAAGGGGTTGTGTTTAAAACTTATGAAGGACAACTAGATTTGTCAGGAATTGGAATTTCGGGCGATGTTGGCGGTGGTGCGCGCAATATTTGGGCTTTTTCTGTAAGTGATGACGAAGTGTATAAAGAACTGCAAAAATATGAAGGTAAAAAAGTAAGCTTGCATTATAAAGAGAAAATGAACAGCTTCCCTTGGCAGGGTGATACGAACTACTTTGTAGATGATGTGGAAGTACTGACAAGAGAGTAAAGTTGTCAATATATTTTAATATAAACATATCAATCAAAAATAGAGGCAGTGTTTCGCCAAAAGTATTGTCTCTATTTTCTTTCTATTGAGTTTTCTTGCCTTTTTTTCTGATGTAAAAAAAAGATAAAGGATCATTAAAAAACGCTCTGAAAAAGGCTTTTAGCAATTCTGTTGAAATAGAAAATGTGATTTGTCGAGATTTTAACACTATAAAGTAAGTAAGCCCAAAACTTACAATAAAATTTGTTAATCCGATCATAAATATACCTAAAAATCCAATACCTATTATTTGATAGCTCATCTGAAAAGGGTCAAATACAAATCCAAAATTAGCGGAACTAAAAGCGATGTGTCGAATGTCGATGGGCAATCCTGTAACATATCCTAAATAGCCAGACATACCAAGCAAAAATCCTAAGCTAATGTTTCCGCTTAATGTTCCGAGTTTATTTTTTATGTAATTGGCTAAACTGTTGATCTTGGTTTTGGATAATGTTTTGTTTAAAAATCTATTCTTTTGTATTCTCCTAGGTAAATTATTGGCTAAAACTTTGTTATCAAAATAACCTGCAATTAAGCCAGATAAAGACAGAAAAACACCAGCAATTGCAGCATACCATATCGCGCCTCCTTCAATGGGACGAATATCATTTAGGATGCTATTCATTTTATACTCACTAATAAAATCAATACCTAATATTGTAGTAATGAACCAGTTTAGAGCTATAGCTAGTGGAAAAGCCATGGCTAAGTTACCTACAAAGGAAATAAATTGACTTGCACTCACTTGTTTGGTTAGCGCAACTACTTCTTCTATGCTACTAATTTCCAAACTATCATTATTATCAATTCCTTTAACAATGGTTGAAGAGGTCATTGCGGGCTGTTTGGTAGCTATAATGCCCCCTACACTTTTCACCATTACAAAGCAGGCTGCATAATTCAAACTATACAATAGGGATGCACTAAAAGCTTGTAAATTTAGATTTGTTAGAAAAATTTTAAAACAAGCAAAAAAGGCGATAATTCCTCCGCCTAACATACTAGCTCTAAAAAATTTATAATATTCTCCTCTATTTTCTGCAATATACTTTTCGCCTTTCTGAGCAGTATGTTCTACTATATCCAAAGCGATTAAATCCAAATGTCTATTTAAGAAAAGCCCTATCCTATTTTTCTCATACTGAAGTTGAAGGTTTGCCAATAGAATGTCTAGCCATTTACCTTCGTTTCTAAAATCTTGTTTTAGTTGCAATAATTTTTTAAGCCTCCTGATTTTTAATAAGGTTTTTTTACTGGCATAGGTGACCAATAATGTAGTTCCAATTTCATGTTTTCTATATCTTAGCTCTTTAACAGTCTGTTCGATTTCCTGTAATAACAGTAACACCTTTGATTCTTCTTGAGAGCTACTAATATTTTGTTGTAATTCATAAAAAACACTTCTATCTAAATTTAATTTATCATATTTTTCCTTCACTCTTCGCGCCATACCAAAGGCACATATTTTTACTCCTAGAGCTACAATTGCTTTGTCTAAATCTCGCTTTAACGCATCTTCTGAAACGTTCCATTCTAATAAATGTATAATTTTTAATAAGCTACCCTTAGGTAATCTTTTTATCCATTTAATATCTTTATTAAATAAAAATATTTCTTGCAAACAATATTGTATATCATTTTCTTCGTAAACCCCATGAAAAAATTTGTATACTATTCTGTTCCATACTCCATTTAAAAAACCACCTTCTTCTAAATAAGAATATTGGATAAAAAAGTCACAAAAATCTTTATCTTCAATAATAAGACATAATTTCGCTTGAAGCTGTAATCGAAAAGCCTCATCGGTACGAATTATATTTTCTAACTTAATTAAGGCTTTTGTTAATGAAGCATCATCCTGATTATTTTCCCTAAGATAAATTAGAATATAACGCAGCGTCTGCCAATCTTCCGCTTTGCTATCTTTAATTTGTGTAATCAGTTTATGTATAGTCATAGTAAGTTTTCTTTAGAGCTTGTCTTGATTTTGTTTTTGAAGCTGAAAATAATGCATTTTGTTACCAAATGCAGCGTTTTTTGAGGTACATAGTGGTGCTATCTGCCAATAAAAAGGCGAAATTTGGGGACAAAAGACACATTTTTTAAGCCAAAGGATAAAGTCAAGACAAGCTCTTACTCCGCTTTTTCAATCCGCAAGCCTATATCCATGACCTCACGCAAGGGATTCTGTCGCATATTCTGCTCAATTTCAAAACGATACATACCAATATCAGGCATCTTAGCCTTGCTTTGTAACTGTATTTGCGCGCTTCGAACATCCCCTAGACCTGTACCATGCCATTTCCCTTCTTTATTGGCTAATGGCAAATCTACACGTTGTTCTTTTTGCTCACCTGATGGAAAAGTCGTATGTATTTTTACCCACAAATTGCGAAATAGGTAGGTGTTACTGTGTCGAACATTTAAATACACATTGTAGGTTATTGTTGTGTCTTTAATTAATACATCAAAAGGCACAATGCTGTCGTAGTCCCAACTTTTTTGTGGTATCTCCATAGATAGATCGAACACACGTTGCTCATCACAGGATGTTAACAGCCATAACAGACTGATAATCAACAAAATTATACAGCTATTTTTCATCATTTAATTTATCAAAAAAACGGAATGGAAATTGAGTACTTAGTAGTCAGTCAAGATAAAATTGACGATTGCTTTTGGCGTTTTTTGCTCCCTAGCTGTGTTACAAAGCCTCGCCGTAGCTTTGTATGCCTACGTTTTGCGCCTTGCTAGGGAACAAAAATCACTCAACAGCAACCCGTCATTTTAACGTTGACTAACTACTTAGACATAAGATTTGAGACATGAGATAATGAACGAATTGTTAATGATTTATGCCAAACCTAATTGTTGTTTAATTTTGTCTAGTTAAGTGCCAAGCACTATTTAATTGTGTACAATTTTATTCTAAAGCATTAGAAATGAGCAATTTAGAGTTTTTCTATTGTAGTATTATTTTTTCCTAGTTACTTACCATTAATAATTCGTAATTGATCATTCGTAATTCGTAATTAATTCCCACTGTCTTTTTTATTGCGATTTTTTTTGCGGCGTTTTCGGCGTTTGCGCTTCTCTCGCTTGTCTAATGCTTCTAGTAAATCTACTGACGTTTCCCCTACCCCATCCTCAAAACCAATAATTTTATCTTCTATTGAGGCTAATAATAGACTTTCAGGAGCATCTCCACGCTGATTCATCCGCCGAATCTCTCGAACTCGTTCTAATTTTAAGGGAAAAATAGAGGCTGCATTAGGCAGGCTATACCACATTACTCGCTTGAAAATGTCCGTTTTGACTAAGCGCGCTTTGCCTTTTTTAGTTTCCAAAAAATCTGCTCCTTTCGGAAATTCTTTTAACGCATCTAAATAGGTTTCTAGTTCATAGTTCAAACAGCATTTCAAACGACCGCATTGCCCCGACAATTTAGACTGATTAATTGCCAGATTTTGGTAACGGGCTGCTGTTGTAGAAACGGATTTAAAATCAGTCAACCAAGTAGAACAGCACAATTCTCGCCCACAAGTGCCAATTCCGCCTATTCGACTAGCCTCTTGTCGCGCGCCAATTTGCCGCATTTCAATTTTTATCTTAAATTCTTTTGCATATAACTTTATCAATTCCCGAAAATCAATGCGGTCGTCGGCAGTGTAGAAAAAGGTTGCTTTCCGCCCGTCTCCCTGATACTCCACATCGCCAATTTTCATATTCAACTCCAATTTACGAGCAATTACCCTTGCCATTAACATTGTTTCATACTCCAATGCCCTTGACTGCTGTTGACGGTCTAAATCTCTGCTCGTTGCTATTCGAATCAGTCTAGGCAAATCTGCATCTTCGGCCAATCGCCGTTTTTTCATTTGCAAACGCACCAATTCCCCACTCAAACTTACGCGCCCAATGTCGTAACCGCCTGTTGTTGCTTCTACTACTACTATATCTCCTGTATGACAATCAATGTTGGTTAAATTGCGATAGAAATTTTTGCGACTTCCATTTTTAAAGCTCACCTCAACCACTCTGAAGTGGTTTTGTTGTGCTGAGTAGGGTAAGTCTGATAACCAATCGAAGACATTTAAGCGATTGCAACCGCCTGTAGCACATCCGCCGTTACTTCGGCAGCCGCTTACTTTTCCATTCGCTTGTTTTGTTCCACATCCCCCAATGCCACATGCTCCACATCCCATATTATTTTGAATTGTTGTTTTTTTGAATAAGTTGCTTTTTGGATTTTTAGAGATTAGAGAACAGAAGTTAGTAATTAGAGAACTCAACAAGTCACTGCTCTACTAATCACGAATCCACCTAAGCCAAGCAATCTCATATATAATTTAGTTATCTTACATCTATACTATCATAGTAAAGCGTATTTTGCCTTTTCCTCTTTTTCTGACACACTCCTATCTTTTCCCTTCGATAATATCTCTTGTTTGTACAGATAAATTTAAAAATAAGACTTTTGAATGAGCATTTCGCTCTACATAATAAATGCTTTTATTTAATAAAGTAGATAAACGCTCTAACTGTTCTA
>JAHDHV010000379.1 GCA_020631155.1 Bacteroidota bacterium
TACTTTATAAACGAAAAAAATGTTCACAAATTGTTAGTAATGACTATTAATATATAAAGGTGTAAAAAGGCATTTTTGTTCATCTTGCACTTAGACTTAACAAATACTTGCTTATTAAAAGACTGGAAAAAATGTTTCCATAAGTGCTTCTTTTAGAAGAAAAAATGCCCTTATTAATGCTATAAAAAAAAGCTTTTTTTGAAGCTAAAAAAATGATTATGAAATTTTTATAAATAGTTTTTTTTATTTTTTATTCTTATAAATAGATAAATAAGTTTTTGGGAAGGTATTTTATTTAGCTGATTTTTGTAATAACAAACAAAACAACTCAACGCCAAACCTAGAACATATGTGCTGTTTACCCAAAAAACTATTTCTTGGCAAAAAAAGATACTTATTAATTGGAATATATTTGTATTTGCCCATAGTCTTATTTGCAAAATCAGAAACCACTATTCCAAGCGTTTTTCAACAATTATGCGTGTTAAATCCCTATTGGACGGACTATGAACAAGAAGTTAAACATTCTATTTTACAGCAGCAATTATCGTTGCAAGTGCATGAAGAATTGGTGCAACTACATCTACAATTGGTAGAAGGGACATTGAGGCAGCGCGATGTGAGGCATTTATCAAAATATCAGCAAGCAAATAGACAATATGCGTTGAATATTTTAAGAAACTATTGGCAAGAAGCTTTGTTTCCGAAAAACACCCAACATTGCCGTCTCATGCCCTATTTTATTGACCAATACAATACCGCTTGTGCTGTTGGACATATTTTGCGAGAGAGTGGCGAAAAGGAGCTTGTACAACAGATTCAAAAGGAAAATAACTTTGCCTATATTCGACAAATGCGTTACCCCCAACTCTACAAATGGGCAAAGAAAATGGGACTGACCCTCGCTGAATTACAGTGGATTCAACCTGCATATCAACCCTTAGTAGATGGTAGACTGGAGCTGAAAAATCCTGCCTGTGGGCAAATGGATGGACATATTGATGTTACCATTGTCAACTATGGAACAGACGAGCCTTATGTCAATGATACCGCTTTTGTACAAACAAATTGGCTGGAAGTGACTAGCCCACTTTGGAAAGCCTTAGGTCATAGCTATAGTTTAAATAATTTGACTTCTGGGGTTTATCAAACTAGCTTAGAAGCACCTGTTTGGAGTCCTTGCGTAACGAACTTAACCGTTCTACTAGACAGTGAGGATGCCCCTCAAATAACAGCAGATATACAGCATCCTTTTTGTACAGGAGAGGCAGAAGGCAACATCACCCTAAATATTTCTGGCGGCACGCCACCTTATACAGTTGATTGGTTTGATGTTCAAAACAACTATTTGGGAAGTGGAATGACCTTAGAGCAGCTAAAGGGAGCACCAACAGATATTATTGCTATGTGCATGTCAGGTGTAGGGTTTAATTACCGAGTCAATGTTACAGATGCCAATGGTTGTCAAGCATTTAAAACATTTTTACTAACTGAACAAGCAGAACCCTTTTATGTGACTTACGGTGAGTACAATGCTCCTCGTTCCAATTGTGGGCAGGCAGATGCTACCTTATCTTTTAATATTAGTGAAAGTATAGAAGCCTCCAATACATACACCTATCAATGGTCACATGACAGTGAATTGACAGAGGCGGTTGCCAAAAATGTAGGTGTTGGGCGGTATACAGTGACCATAACAAACAATTATGGTTGTTCAAGAGTAGCACAATTTAATGTAAGCGAAATGGATACGGAGCGAATTTTCGTTCAGCAAAAAGAAAATGTTCGTTGTAATCAGTTGGGGATGATTGAAATATATATGAATGACACCACTCGACAGTATCAATATACTTGGTCACATCAAACTGATTTGGACAGCCCTCTTGCAGAAGATTTAGAGGTAGGTATTTATACGGTATCAGTTACTCATGAAAATGGCTGTATAGCTACAGAAAGCTTTGAAGTGACACGTTATGATGGGCTACAACTCCCACATCCAATAGTAAATAACCCTTTAAATGGCAGCGATGGAAGTATTGCTTTGGACTTGTTTAATCCAGATGCTTATACCTATACTTGGTCGCATAATGAAGAACTACAAGAACCTATAGCTACCAACTTAGCAGCAGGAGTGTACAGTGTTACGGTAACAGATACTTATGGCTGCACTGCTATTCGACAAGTACAATTAACAGGTAGTGATGAGGTACTAGCCAATGAAACAGTTCTTGATGAACAATTTTCTCTAGGGGTGAAAATAGCCAATAACCCTGTAAAAAATGTTTTGAAAGGAATTATCTCTAAAAATTACAATAATAAATATTCTAGCGTAGTATTAACAATTTTTAACTTAATAGGTACACAAATATATAGCCAAGTAGTTAATGAAAGGAATATTAACTTAGATGTTTCGGCTTATCCCCAAGGCATATATTTATTACAAATAGCAGACGGACAACAAACACATAGCCAGAAATTTTTGAAAAATTAAGTTTTTTTGAGTAGTAATAATTTTTTAGTGATGTGAAAAATAATAATAAGTAAGTCGTTTTATCTCAATGAGTTTAAATGTTAAGCATTATTTTTCCATTGCCCAAAGTAGTGATAAATTTTACAGTGAGTAACATCCATGTTAAATGGATAGTAGTGTACAATAAAGCATAGTCTGTATAAGGCTGTGCTTTTTTATGTGTGTAGAGACAATTCATGAATTGTCTCTACTGAATGCTTGATTCAAATGTCTTTTCATACTCATCAATACTTTGCTTAGTATAGGCTTCTTCTTCCACAAAATGCAGCAACAAATCCATTTCTTGCGGTGTTAATCGCCCGGGAATGGGTACGATAAGATTAAATTCTTTATTTAAAAAAACGGTTGTCGGGGTACTAATGTAATCAGTAGATTGACTGAGGGCTTTAGCAAGTTCATGATAGCCACCTTTGCCAACTATATTTTTAATATTTCGCCAAGTCCGTCCTTTAGTAATAATGTCTTTAGACTCGTCTGCGTCTAGCATAATAGCGTAAAAATGTTTATTCACAAACGGCACAATTTGAGGATGTTGCAAAGTAGTATCTTGCATTGCTTTACAATCATCGCAAGTTGGCGAGTGAATGAAAACAATGCCATTTTTATCTTTAAGTTCCGCCTTTTTATTCCAAGTATCCCAATCCAGCCATTCAATAGTGTCCGTTTTTTGTGAGCAACTACTTAGGCTAAAGAGTGCGAATAGTATAATGATTATTTTTTTCATTTTTTTTAAATATTTTTTAGAAAAAGTAAAAAAAAATACCGAATAAACTAAAAATATAAAATATATTCTAGTGTATTCGGTATTTGAAATTGCTTTTGAGTTTGGAAGGTTGCTTTTGATAACTAACAAAATTAAGTGACATTAAGCCGCTTAACATTCTCAAGTCTCAAATTTCATTATCTTGGGCTAGGAGTACGAGGAGTTACTTCAACAATTTCCAAGTCGTACAATAGGTTAGAATTAGCAGGGATATTTCCACGCTGTCGATCTTGAAAACCAATGATAGATGGCAAAATAAAAGTACCTTTGCCGCCTTTTTTAAGCATGGTAACTGCCTCACGTAAGCCCCTAGTATGGATTTTTAATTCATTAGGTTTATCAACAAACTTTTCGATTTCTGTAGTTTTGTCACCTGTTATAGCAGTGAGGGTATATTTTGCTTTCACCACATCACGAGGACTAATGTTATCGCCTTCGCCTTCTTTTTCAAGCACATAACGTAAGCCTGATTTTTGGATTTTTAGCCCATCAATTTTGTTTTTTTGCAAATAGCCGTCAATGGCTTTATTGTCTTCAACCAATTGTTTGGTGCGAACATCCTCTTGCTCCGCTTGGTAATCTTTTTCCGATTGGATTTTTTGAATAGCGAGCGTATATTTAATATTATCACCCGGCTTCAAAAATCTAGGTAATCCATCGGCATAAAGCGAATCTGCAACAATCAAAAAAGTAGCACTATCATTAGCCGACATTTTTTGGATACCATCATTTAACAAACCCTTAAATAAGGTTTTTTGAAATTTAAAAGTCAATGGCTTGCCTTTTCCAAAAGAAGTGAAAATAACGGAATCATTAACGGTTGCATACTGCATATTTAGGGTTAAAAAGTCGCCAAACTGTGCTTTAGTGCCGCTATTGTTGGTGTGAATGGTATATTTTAGACCGTTTGCTCCTGTTTGCATCCCTTCATTTGCGGAAGAAGCGGCTGGAGCAGCCTGATTTTGATTATCACTTATAGCAGTTGCCTCTGTATCATTAGTACTAGATTGACTAGCTGATTCTGAACTGTTATTATTAGAAGAACAAGCTGAAAAAAGAACAAATACAATTAAAGTTATGTAGGAAGTTATTTTCATATATTATTGTGTAGTTTTTTATTGTTAGGAATTTGAGACATGAGACATGAGACATGAGACATGAGACATGAGATGTGAGACATGAGATGTGAGACATGAGACATGAGATGTGAGACATGAGATGAATATAATCTCATATCTCACGTCTATAAAAAGTCTATTTAATGTCTAATAATTCAATATCAAAACGTAAAACAGAGTTTGGTGGAATTTTGCCACCTGCACCTCGGCTGCCATATGCTAAACTTGAAGGAATCAATAAAGTGCCTTTGCCCCCTTTTTTGAACAATGGAATCCCTTCTTGCCAGCCTTTTACTACACGCGCCAATGGGAAAGTCGCAGGCTGTCCACGATCATAAGAAGAGTCGAAAGTTGTACCATCCAATAAAGTGCCTTTATAGTGTACCTCTACCGTTGAATTGATGGTTGGATTATCGCCTGTGCCTTCTTTTTCAACCACATAGTGGATACCAGAATCCGTTTTCTTGGTTGTTAGATTATTTTTTTTGGCATATTCTACAATCAATTTGTCATCCGTAGCATTTTGTTCCTTAGCAGCTTCTGCCTCTTTTTTCGCTTTGTCTTCGGCACTCATCACATCCAACAGTTCAATATCAAAGCGCAAAACGGTATTTGGTGGAATGTCACCACCTGCGCCTCTTGGGCCATATGCCAAACTCGAAGGAATCAATAAAGTACCTTTACCGCCTTTGCTAAACAATGGAATCCCTTCTTGCCAGCCCTTTACCACACCTTTCAATGGAAATGTAGTTGGCTCACCTCTATCATAAGAAGAATCGAACTGTACACCATCTAGGCGCGTACCTTTATAGTGTACTTGCACAAAAGAATTAATATCAGGATGTGTACCATCGCCTTCTTTTTCAACCACATAGTGGATACCACTTTCTGTTGATTTAGCATCTAAATTGTTGTCAGCAATATATTTTTTAATTAATTCAGCGTCTATTTTATTTTGCTCATCAGCACTTAGCACAACAGGTTTGCTTGGGGTTTCAGCATTATCACTAACTGCTTTTGCTTCTGCTTGTACATCTGCATCTTTATTAGCAGTTGTCTCACTTGTTGCAGTTGCATCACCTGTTTTACTCCCTGATTTACAAGCAGTTAAAGAAAGTAATACTATGGCAAATAAATAAATAAATTGTTTCATGGTTATTTTATTAGTTAAAAGAATTAATTTTTTTAAAAGATTACTAGAAAAAGAGAAATACCTCTTTCCATTACCCACCTTTTTGATTGAAGGTTGTTAAATGTTATATTTTTTTTCTTAAAAACATCAAAAAGACAAGCAAATATATTTAAATTTTTTTTCTTATAAGCTAAATGATGTCATTTTATTTAGCAAAATTTGAATGATGGTCAACTGTATTGATTAGATATGATTTGTTATGTTCTGATTTTGTTGTTAGAAATAGTAAGTACTTAGACATAAGATATGAAACATAAGACTTGAGATAATTAAGTTACTATCAATAGTTTACGATAAGCCTAAATGTCGTTTAACTTTGTCCAACTACTTATGTTTTAAATATCGCACTTTGCAACCAAACAGTTTGGGCTACTTTGACAATTCGTAGATTCGTAGATCAGTGATTCATGATAGCTTTAGTTGTTATAATTATTGTAAGAATAATATAATCAGGTGTTTGTGAATGTGAAAAAAATA
>JAHDHV010000380.1 GCA_020631155.1 Bacteroidota bacterium
TTTACCTGAATCATAAGGCACAACCTTATCAGCAGTACCATGAAAAATATGTATGGGAATATTCGTTTTTTCTAAGTAATTAACATTCATGAGTTTAAACCTTAAGGAAATAGAATGAGGAATAAAAGGGAAGATTTGTTGAACTATTTCGAGTACACTGTAAAAAGGGGTTTCTAAAATTAGTTGTTTTGCGTCATTATTTCCGGCCAAATAGCTCGCTGGCCCTGTACCTAAAGAGCGACCATAAATAACAATTTCATTCGTATTATGCATGTTAGTCAAGTAGTTGTAGCAAAATTGAGCATCAGCAAAAAGGTCGTTTTCGCTATGCAACTGCCCCGTACTTTTGCCAAAGCCTCTATAGTCAACAACCAGTACATCATAACCCAAACCGACAAAATCGCCTGCCACATCGCCCCAGCCTGACAAACTGCCAGCATTGCCATGTAAGTACAACACAACTCCTTGTTTATCACGACTTTGATGCTCAAAATAAAGGGCATTCAGTACTGTTTTTTCATCTACCTTTAAAAAGAGTTCTTCAAAGGGATAGCCAAAGGGAAAAGCATAATTTTGGGGCAGCTTTTCTGGATACAATAACAATTTTGCCTGTACTAAATAAAGTCCTAGCCAAACTAGGAGATAAAGTGCAATAGCTCCTACTAAAACCTTGATTATCATTTTTTTTGTATTAGATTTTTAGATACTAAGATGTAAGATTTAAGACATGAGATGTGAGATTTTAAAATAATCATAAAATCATAACTACCAATCACTTACACAAAAAAACAACTAAAGCGTCATTGCAGGAATCCGCTAATCACTAATCACTGATCCACGAATCTACTAAAAGCCTTACTTTTCAAAATATTTTATATTAATTCCTCCGCAACTTTTAAGTGTTGAGCTTAAATCAACTCGGCGTTTTTTATGCCCATCATACAAATTTAGCGCAGCAGTATTTGGAGGTCGTGAACCTTCATTATGAGCATATAATAAAAGATAATTGTCTACTCCTTTGTTGATTTTTAGGGTAATTTTCTTTTTACTTTTACGCAATAAGTACTCCGTCAATACCCAGCGGCCGTTGAAGTATAGGGAAATTGTATCACCATCTTCATGCTGATCGTCCCATACTTCTATGGTAACTTCATCACCTCGTAATAACGCACTTTTGATGCCTTTTAGCTTCCGTTCTCCTAGCGAATCAGCTACATTTCGTTTATTATAACTCAATTCTAAGCGATTCAAAGCTGCCACTGTTTTTGGATTAGGAGCTTTTTCAATAGGCTCTTTTACTATTGGTTTAGTGGGCTTTTCTACTGGCTTTTTAACTGTCTTTGCTATTGGTTTAATAGGCTTTTGTACAGTTTTTTTCGTTGAAACTGGCTTAGGGCGAAGGCTTAAAGTTGGCTTTGGTTTCTTTTCGGGTTGTACAACCTCTTTTTTCTTTTTTGGAGCAATAACTGGTTTTTCCTCTGTTTTTGCTGGTAAACTAGCAGTAACAATTTCTTCTGCCGCCTCTTCCAATGCTTTGTTATCTGGTGCATTTCTAGGCAACTTTAGTTTCTTTTTAGGTAGTATTATTTTTTTAGTAACTTCTATTTTTTCATCCTTTTTTGCACTCACTAAAGAGTCTGTTGTAATTGGTTGACTAGGAATAGATTCTCCTAAATCTTCTATTTCAGGCATGGGTTTGAAGTCCACATCTGGCGTAGTGAGCTCTGGTGTATTTAGCTCATCCTCCCTAATCGGAATCTCCTCATTTTCATACACCTTTCGCCATTTCCACGTTTTCACTTGTTTATCCTCCCCCCCACTTAATATCATTTTGCTATCTGGCGTAACAGTAATCGTGCGAATAGCAGCTTGATGTCCTACCAATTTATTCGTCAATTCACGCGTTTTCAAATCCCATGTTCGCAAAGCATTGTCAGTAGTTGCCATCGCCACATATTTACCATCAGGAGAAAGAGCTATCTCAGCCAAAGGGGCTATTTTACTCAATTTAAAGGACTGTACAATCTGTTCCGAAGCATGATCAATAAGCGTAAAATTGCCGTCTTTACACAAACAAGCAATCTGTTTTCCATCAGCACTAAAAGCTATATCCAGTATCCATTCTTGACAAGTTTCTATTGATTTTTCGGTCTGCCGAGTATTTAAATTGAGTAGTTGAATACTGGTTTGATGGCTAATCGCTAGTCTATTAGATGCCACATCATAGGCAGTACTACTTAGGGGCTTGTCATAGGTGCGAACCGTTATCGGTTTAGGCTCTGCTTCAAAGGGATTAATGGCGTTGACTTTGCCCGTAGAACCGCCATAATAAAGCGTATCCCCTGCCGCATTGAAGTAAACAAAGGAGAGTTGCGGCACACCACCAGTAAGCTTATCAGCTTCTACGAGAGTGCGAATAGGCTCGGCTTGCATCCCTTTACTTAAATCCCAAAGGCTAACACTTCCATCTGTGCTTGTACTTGCTAAATATATACCAAAAGGATGAAAAGACAAGGCAGTAATCGGTGCAGTATGTTTTTTAAGAATATGGGTCAGTTTATTTGTTTCTAAATCTCTAACCAGAATGGCACCTTGACTGGTACCGCTGGCCAAAGCCTTGGCCTCTTTATTGAGCAAGATAACTGTAACATACCCACGCCCCATACTGGTGGCTTTGTAATCCTCAAATTTTTGCGCCTGCAAGGGGCTATTAAACACCCCAAAAATAATATTCAAAAGTAGTAGTGGTATTCTATATCGGTTCATTTGGATTTTCTTTTAGATTTGAGACGGGAGACATAAGATTTGAGACACGAGATTTAAGACTTAAAACGCTAGATAAGGCGTTGCAAATAGGGTGCTTTTCCACCAAACAGATGGAGTTACAAATAGGGTGACAGTTTGTAGCTATTTTAACAGTTCGTGGATTCGTGATTAGTAGATTCGTGATTCGTATTTTGGCACTTTTTTGATAGTTGATTTCTTTTTGAATAGTTTTTATAACAACAGCTTTAGCTGGCATAATACCTTGAAAATTAAAAACATAGGTCTATTAGAAAAGAGCAAAAAGCAATTTATCAGGACTAAATTCTAAGAGCTAAAAAATCCAAAAGTCTAAATAGCTAAATATCAATTTTAAAGGCAAAGTGTTAGGATGATAATGAATATACCTTTTTAATAGAAAATAATAGACCAGAAATGAGCATATAATCTTTTTTTACATCAAAGTGATGGTTTTGGGGAAGTTGAAAAGTTTTAAGGTTAAAAAGTTGCATTTTTTTTTTAGAAGTTAACTAAATTACACTTTAAATAGCCTAACATTTTAGGGGTCAAACCTCTGTAATCTACTGATTACCAAGACATTCAATAATTTCAGGTATAAACTAAACACAAAAAGAGGAATCACCTCCCAAAAGGCCATTCCTCTTTTTTTCAAAATAGTTTAAAAAAAATACCTAAACTCTTATCCTTCAATAAAAAAGTCTCAAGTCTCACATCTCACGTCTCAAGTCTTATATCTTACATCTTACATCTTACATCTTACATCTTACATCTTACATCTAATCATAAAACTTCTTCCCTTCCTTAGCATACTCCACAATAATATCCGCAGGCTTGAAACGAATACCATGTTTAGCAGCCAATTTTTCCAGAATCTCCACCGCTTTATCGGCTCCGATGCTGTCCATATAGCGGAAAGGACCACCCTTAAACGGCGGAAATCCGAGACCAAAAATCGCTCCGACATCGCCATCTAGCGGATTGTCAATGATGCCTTCTTGTAGACAAAGAGCAGCCTCATTGACCATAGCAAAGCCCGCACGATGCTGTACTTCTTCGCTCGGCAACTGCAAACGCTCTTTTCCGCCAAAGAAATCGTAAATCTTTTCGTTGACTTTGCCCTTCACTTTTTTGCCCGTTTTCTCATCGTATAGGTAAAAACCCTTTTTGTTTTTGCGTCCGCTATAGCCCGCCTTAAAGAGTTCGATAAGCGTTGTACTCACCTTCGCGCCTGCTCTTTGACTAACGTAATGCTTCATCAAATCACCACTCATAATGTGCGCGCCCACATCAATTCCGACCTCATCCATCAGGGTAACAGGGCCAACAGGGAAGCCAAAAATTTTCATTTCCTTATCAATCTGCAACATATCGCCGCCTTCTTCGAGCATCAATAAAGCCTCATTCATCATCGGGGCGAGGATGCGAGTCGTATAAAAACCGGGGCCGTCTTTCACCACAATACAGGTTTTGCCCTGCTTAATACCGATGTCCAAGCAAGTTGCAATCACCCAATCGGCGGTTTGTTCGGTTTTCACAATTTCGAGCAGTGGCATTTTTGGAACAGGCGAAAAATAATGCATTCCGATGACCAATTCGGGGCGTTCCGCTTTTTCGGCGATCGCAGAAATCGGCAAAGCAGAGGTATTGCTCGCAAAAATACAGTCGGGGCGCGTTACGGCTTCGGTTTCGGCTAGGATGCGTTGCTTTAAGCCCAAATCCTCGAAAACGGCCTCCACCACGATGTCGGCTTTGTCGAAATTGTCGTAGTCCAACTGCCCTGTGATACTGTTGATATAGCTTTCGGCTTCTACTTTGGTGAGGGCTTTTCGCTTGATTTTGCGCTTAAAATTCTTCCAAATCGTTTGTTTGGCACTCGCTAAAGTTTCGTTTTTGATGTCTTTCAGTAAAATGTCAATGCCTTTGGTCACCGACACTTCGGCGATGCCTGCTCCCATAAAACCAGCCCCCAACATGGCTAGGGTATCCACTTCGCGAACCTTGTCTTGTAGTGGGTTTTTCTTTTTGGCAGTCATGGCAAAAAAGATGTTTCGCAACTGCTCACTTTCTGGCGACAACATCAATTTTTCAAAGCGCACAATCTCCTCCGCAAAGCCGACATTTCGCCCTTTTTCGTAGCCAATTTGCACACAATTGATGATTTCAAAAGGCGCGGGATAATTGCCTTTGGTCATGCCTTGCACCATTTTTCGGGCTTGGTCGAAGATGATTTTACGAGTAAATGGATTGCTTTCCAGTACTTTTTCTTGGAAATTGCGCTTGTCTTTGCGTTTCAAAGGCTTTTTGACTAAGCTCAATGCCAACTCACAAGCCGAGCGATGTAGTGCGCTTTTGTGTACCAATTCGTCTACCAAACCCATTTTTAGGGCTTTTCTGGCAAATATATTTTTTCCCGTCAACATCATATCAAGGGCTTTTTGGATGCCGACTAGTCGGGGTAAGCGTTGCGTACCTCCACCGCCGGGAAGCAAGCCCAATTTGACTTCGGGTAGGGCGAGTTTGGTGGAACGGTCGTTAGAGGCGATGCGCGCAGCACAGGCTAAGGACAGTTCGGTGCCGAGGCCGTAGCAAGTTCCGTGAATGGCTGCAACGACTGGTTTTTTGGAATTTTCGAGGCGGTCGAGAATGTCGTGTCCTTTTTTGGTGATGGGCTGAAAATCGCCTACTTTTTCGATTTTAAACGATTTAATGTCCGCACCAGCGATAAAGTCCTTCTTTCGGCTGATGATAACGGCTGCCAACACTTCGGGGTCGCTTTCGAGGGCATCCATCATGCCATCAAAAAGGCCAATTAAATCGGGCGATACCACATTCATTTTTTCGCCTTTCAGGTCTAGCCAAATGGTGGCTACCCCGTCTTTTTTTTCTATGGTAATGAAATCTTCTTGTTGCATGTTTTTATTTTGTGGGTATTGGGGAGATGTAGAGTACTACGTCTTTATGGCAAAAATACAATATTTTTTGGGGAAATGTGGGGCTATTTCAAATAGGGTGTTTTTCAAGGTGGATTAGTGATTCGTAGACCAGTGATTCGTGGATTCGTGAGCAGATAAATTTGAATAAGCAATCCTTTTTTAAACGACTTGTGTAGCGACAGCTTTAGCTGTTATGATTATTTATATCAAGGTAGATTCGTGAGCAGATAAATTTGAATAAGCAATCCTTTTTTAAACGACTTGTGTAGCGACAGCTTTAGCTGTTATGATTATTTATATCAAGGTAGATTCGTGAGCAGATAAATTTGAATAAGCAATCCTTTTTTAAACGACTTGTGTAG
>JAHDHV010000016.1 GCA_020631155.1 Bacteroidota bacterium
ATCACTAATCTACTAATCACGAATCCACGAACTGTCAAAGTAAACACAAACTGTTTGGTAAAAAAACACGCTATTTGAAACATACCCTTTTGGGGCATTGTCATAAAGATGGATTTAGAACTATATGTGAACATTAGGAACTTTTTTTAAGAAAAGAAGTGTTATACATTATACCATTCAAAAAATAAGTGTATATTTGCAATCGCTTTTCTAAAAGCTCTAAAATGGCGAGGTAGCTCAGCTGGTTAGAGCGCAGGATTCATAATCCTGAGGTCGCGAGTTCAAGCCTCGCCCTCGCTACAAAGAAAGCCCTACAGTATTATTCTTGTAGGGCTTTTTTTATGAGAAAAGGTAAAATCTTTAAAACCTTCTAACCTTCCAAACTCTTGTGTGCTGTTCCATGTACAATGTATTGTTTATCTCATATCTTCCAGCTAAACCAAAAACTTATGTATTATTCAATACGCGTATTTTTAGTAGTCTATTTATGGTTAAATCTTCTTTGTATCAACAACATTTGTGCTCAACAATCAAATAAATGGGAAGCAGATTTCGATTATTTGATAGAAGAACTGCGCTTACAACATAAAGGATTATATCAATACAAAACTAAGCAAGTAGTTGATAGTCAATTGGATAGCCTGCGTAAGTTGCTAAAAAAGCCAATGAATAAAATTGAGTTTTTCAAAATAGTCTATGCGACAATTGCCTTAACAAATGAAGGGCATACCTATGCTTATTTACCTAAATGGGCAATGGTAAAAGTGGGTTTGTCGAAATCTTTTTTACCTTTAGCCGTAAAATTTTGCAATAAAAAATTACTCATTCATCAGTATTATGGAAAAGAGCATCCAAAACTAAAACGAGGCCTGCAAATTCTATCCATTAATGGAAAAACAGTAGAACAAATCACCAAAGATTTATTTTCCTATATGCCTTCTGATGGCTTCAATGAAACCTTTAAATACGAATCATTGGGTTTAGGAGTCAATTTATCCCTATTATACCGTTTGATATATGGTAAGGCAAAACGATTTGAGCTAGTCGTACAAGAATTTGAAAAAGATGCACCCCTTTCATTAACTTTGAAAGGAGTGCGATTTACTAAATTTAGAAAACAAAAAAATATTCAACTGAAAAGCAAGAAATTTAACTTTCAACAATTTCAATATACACTTCTTAATGATTCAATCGGATATTTAAGCGTGCCCAGTTTTGGCAATATCGACAGCGATAAAGGCAGTTTTTCACAATTTTATGCAGAGAGCTTTCGCAAAATAGATTCCGCAAAGGTTAAACATTTAATCCTTGATTTACAAGCAAATCGAGGCGGAACGGAAGGAAATGAGAATTTGTTATATAGCTATTTGAGTAAGGATGTTTTTCAGAAATACGCTTTTGTGTCTATGCCGTTGAAGCCCTATAAACAAAGAAAAACCAGAAAATCATATATAGAAGATGGATGGCAAATAAAAAATGAACGAGCA
This sequence comes from Bacteroidota bacterium, assembly GCA_020631155.1. Taxonomy (GTDB): domain Bacteria; phylum Bacteroidota; class Bacteroidia; order Chitinophagales; family UBA2359; genus JAHDHV01. The sequence continues at coordinate 1,488 of JAHDHV010000016.1, forward strand.
GAACGAGGGGAACATACTTTGAGGAGTGATTACTACTCAGATTTAGGGTATCGTCCAGTAGATAAAAAAATGATTTACGATAATAAATTATATATTTTGACCAGTGGTACTACTTTTTCTGGAGGAGCAGAATTTTCTAGTATGGTAAAAATGAATCAAAGAGGGGTTTTTATTGGTGAAGAAACGGGGGGCGTATATGAAGGCAACATCAGTGGACATGCTGCTACGATACAATTGCCCAATAGCAAAATAACTGTTGATATTCCCATTATGCACTTTCGCATCAATGTAGAGCCTGAAAAAAAGGGGAGGGGCGTAATGCCTGAACATACAGTGCCGCAGACATGGGAAGCGTATCTGCAAGGAAAAAATGCCAAATTAGATTATGTATTAGAGAGGTTGGTTCGTTGATTCGTTGATTCGTGATTTGTGATTTGTGGATTCGTGATTAGTAGCTCAGTGATTCGTTTTTGAGGTTTTTAGTTTCTTTTTTATCTGACCACATACATGTAGCCAGATTAGTCCTCTTGAGCTTTGTAAGTAGCTGACAGTCAATTTTTTGTATGTAAATAATTTAAGTAATGAAACTCCAGTTTCTGATCTCTAATTGTTAATTTCTAAAAGCTAAATATCCAAAAGGCTAAATATCCAAAAGTCCAAATATCCAAAAGTCCAAATATCCAAAAGGCTAAATATCCAAAAGGCTAAATATCTAAAAGGCTAAATATCCAAAAGGCTAAATATCTAAAAGTCCAAATAGCCAAAAGGCTAAATATCTAAAAGTCCAAATAGCCAAAAGTCCAAATATCCAAAAGGCTAAATATCCAAAAGGCTAAATATCTAAAAGTCCAAATATCCAAAAGTCCAAATATCCAAAAGGCTAAATATCTAAAAGTCCAAATATCCAAAAGTCTAAATAGCAATATTGTCTCTACTAAAACAATGGATCATTTTTTCTCTTTCACTACCAAGTAATAAAAATTAACGCCGACATTTTCCATAATTTGTTTTAACTCTTTCACAATAGGAGCTTTTTGTATTACATTATCACCAATAACAAGCAATACCAATTTGTTTTTATAAACCTTATGATTGAGGTATACGGCACGTCCTATAAGGTTGATAAGTTTACTTTTGGTCAAGCCGCGCGCTAGTTGACAAATGATTCCGACTTCCTCAGCAATATCAATACTGATTTTCAAAGCTAGTTCTTCATCTACTTTATGTTTGCTTTTTACGTCTTCAAAACAAGTTTTTAAAGCAGCAGTAATAATTTTTTCAACCTTGCTAATACTATTCAAATCGCTATGTGTAATTTTAGCTTCTTCAATACAATACACCACATCCCCCACTGAAACTTCTGTGCCTAGAATGATTTTCAGTCCCTTCTCTAACCGATTAAAAAAATTTTTCTTACTCATGTAGGTATGATATTTGAAGTGTAATGAACTGTTTAAACTTTTATAAAGTATTGAAAAGTATTTTCTCCCCTTTTTTGACTATTTCAAGCTTTATGTCTTATTGCTTTTGTGTATTTCTTGTCAAAAATAGCAATAAATTTCGCTTTTTGATACTATCAACCAGACAACTTTTGCTTTTTTATTGCTTCTATTTTTTTCTTGTCCTATAGCTACTTTTTGTACAACATTTTTAAAGGTGATTTAGTGCCATCATTTGTTAAGTAATACAGAAATAATGAGTTGTGAATCATAAACCTAAAACTGTTTTAGACTATATGAAGCGAAAAACTTAAACATTGGTAGAAACATATTTCTACTACGGTAAGGTTTTTCAAGGAAATATAAAGCAAAATAATAAAGCAAATTGCTTCAACTGATTATTGTAGAATTACTAAGAATAAAATTGTGTGTAGGTGAATAGTGCTTGACTATTTATCGCATAACAAAGTGCACTAATAAACTGATTACAAAAAAATTACAAATAAATTTGATTTACCCTATATGTCATTAGATTTGATTTAAATTCATCGAAAAGATAAGGTTTTTAAAACATAAAAATAATTTACTAATCAAAAAATGTTTCTTAACAGGTAGTTAAATTGTCCAAAACTTGCTATTTTTGGTTTTCTTACCTATCTTAAAGCTTTGAAAACGATTATCTTTTACTAAATTGTATAACTATTGATTAAATGCTTTACAAATTAACACTCAAAAACACCGATAAAAAGCTCATTGTCTCAGACAAGGTCTATGAAGCTTTAGCACGAAATGAATATTTTCAAAGTATTCAATTACTCAAGAATTTGCGGATTCACTCCTATGGTTATGCCTTCTTCCAGAAAAATTTTGCCAAGCCCGAAGGCGGCTATAAAAACATAACGATTTATATACATCGTTATGTGGCAGAAAACTTTGTAGAAAAACCGCAAAGCAATAAACGACTCCTCGTTAGTTTTCGTAACGGCAACCGCCTAGACTGTAGAGAAGAAAACATCATCTGGGTCACCGCCTCGCAATTGGTTCGCAATACCGAAGGCATCATCAGCAACAGCACCGGCTATCGCGGCGTTACAAAGGTAAATAATAAATACCGAGCAGCCATTTTTAGGGGCAAAACTCGCTACGATCTTGGTGATTTTACCAGCCCCGAAGAAGCTGCACGAGCCTATAACCGCAAGTCTATCGAATGGTTTGGCGTGACTAAAAGCTTAAACAAAATTCCGGGCGAGGACATCCAAGTTCGTTGATCTACATAGGAACCCATTCGTTAACTACCGAACATTACTAATTACTCAACTCATTTTCTTTCATCATTAGCCAATATCTAAAAAGCGTTTATCAGTAAATACCAAACGAGTGGGTTCTCTTACAATTTCTCCATAGACAAAAATTTGTCATTAAAAATAGCTCCTTTCTATCAACTTATTCAAAACTTATGCTGAAATTTGCTGTCCATTAACTTTATTTCAGCTATTTTGAATTTACTTTTCATACAAATATTATTTTGCTTATCCATTTTAGCCGTATTTCACTCTTATGTGTTATACCCTTTTTTATTAAAATGGATGACACGCTCCCAAAAAAATAATCAACAAACCTTTAAAATAGCTGAAACAGCCAAGCTTCCCCATTTATTTATCTTAATGGCAGTGTATAATGAAGAAAAAGTGATTGAAACAAAGCTTAAAAGTATTTATAACACTATATACCCAAAAGATAAATTAACCTTACTCATTGGTTCAGACAGCTCTACAGATGCAACAAATAATATTGTAGAACGCTATGCTCAACAATATGATAGGCTTCATTTTCAAATTTTTGCAGCGCGAAGTGGCAAAATTCACATCCTAAATCAATTATTTTCCCAATATCAACAAATGATTTTAGAAAAAGACAAAGCAGTGTTGATTTTAACAGATGCAAATGTCTTTTTTACAGAAGAGTTGTTGTATCAATTGGCTAAACATTATAAAAATCCTGAAATTGGAGTGGTAGGGGCAAATGTATTGAATATTGGTGTGCAAAATTCGGGCATTTCTTTTCAGGAAAAATGGTATATTCAGCGTGAAAATAAAATTAAATACTACGAAGGTTTATTAGGCGGGCATATGATGGGGGCTTTTGGGGCCTGTTATGCCTTGCGCGCTGATTTGTTTACCCCCGTTCCGAGCAACTTTATTGTAGATGATTTTTATTTAACTTTAAAAGCCATCGAAAAAAATACAAAGGCAATTAAAGAACTACAGGCCATTTGCTATGAAGATGTTTCGGACAATATGTTTGAAGAATTTAGGCGAAAAAAGCGTATTTCGGCAGGTAATTTTCAGAACCTTCGCACCTTCGCCCATCTACTTAATCCCCTAAAAGGTACAATTGCCTTCACCTTTCTATCGCATAAAGTATTGCGATGGCTAGGCCCTTTTTTCTTACTCACCGCCTTTGTTTGCTGTTGCTTATTAAGACAAGCAAACTATCTTTATGCTGTTTTGTTCTTTGTACAAATAGCATTACTATTCGTGCCATTGGCTGATTATTTACTGAAAAAATGGAATATACACATTAAACTATTTCGTTTTATTAGTTATTTCGGGCTAATGAATATCGCACTATTAATTGGTTTTTTTAATTATCTAAAAGGAATAAAAAGCAATGTTTGGAAACCCACAAAACGGAATTGAACGTTCATCTAAGGCTGCTCAAAGTCAGCTAAACAGCATTGAGGAAGCTATTGCCGACATCAAGGCAGGCAAGTTGATCATTGTCGTAGATGATGAAGACCGAGAAAACGAAGGCGATTTTATTACTGCCGCTCGCAATGTAACACCCGAAATCATCAACTTTATGGCAACACATGGTCGCGGTCTCATCTGTGCGCCGCTCATTGAGTCGGAATGTGATCGCTTAGGTTTAGAGTTGATGGTTAGCAGCAATACCGCCCTTCACGAAACGCAATTTACTGTATCCATTGACCTCTTAGGACACGGCTGTACAACAGGTATTTCGGCTGCCGATAGATCGAAAACGGTTCAAGCTATGATTGACCCGAATATTCATGCAGAGGATTTTGGCAAGCCCGGACATATTTTTCCGTTAAGAGCCAAAAGCGGCGGCGTATTGCGGCGTGCAGGACATACCGAAGCAACTATTGATTTGGCTCAATTAGCAGGTTTTGAACCCGCAGGTGTGTTGGTAGAAATTATGAATGAAGATGGAACAATGGCGCGCTTGCCTGATTTATTGAAAATTGCGAAAAAATTTGATTTAAAAATCATTTCTATTCAAGACCTTATCACTTATCGCTTATCTAAAGAAAGATTGATTAAACGGGAAGTATCCATTAATTTACCTACCAAATACGGTGATTTTGACTTGATTGCCTACACTGAAATTCACACAGGCGAGGTACATTTGGCATTGGTCAAGGGGACATGGGGCTTAGATGAACCTGTCTTATTGCGCGTTCACTCCTCTTGCGTTACAGGCGACATATTGGGGTCGCTCCGTTGCGATTGCGGCGATCAGTTGTCTACAGCGATGCAGCAAGTACAACAGGAAGGGCAAGGCGTTGTTTTGTATATGAATCAAGAAGGGCGCGGTATCGGTTTGCTCAACAAATTGAAAGCCTACAAACTACAGGAAGAAGGGCGCGACACAGTGGAAGCTAACCTAGAACTCGGTTTCCAAAAAGACCAGCGCGACTACGGCATCGGCGCACAGATTCTACGTGATCTCAATATTCGCAAAATCCGCTTAATGACCAATAACCCTAAAAAGCGAATTGGTTTGATTGGCTATGGCTTGGAAATCGTGGAGAATCTGCCGATTGAAATTCAGCCAAATGATCACAATGAAAAGTATTTGCAAACCAAGCGCGATAAGCTAGGCCATGAGATTTTGAAAGACGCTTGATTTAATTATGAATTTATTTAATTACGAATTACGAATTACGAATTACGAATTACGAATTAGAAATTACGAATTAGAAATTACGAATTGTTGAATTATTATTTAGTCAACTGACCATTAATAATTCAACAATTCATTTTTTATGAGAAAAAAATATTTTTTATTTTATTTGTTATTAACTATGGAAAAGGCATTTAAAAGTATTCGCATCCAAAATTTTAAGTCTATTAAAGACATAGAACTCAATTGCAGCCGCATTAATTTATTTATTGGCAAGCCAAATGTGGGCAAATCCAATATTTTAGAGGCACTGTCTTTATTTGCCGCGCCTTTTAGTCAAGATGAAAAATATCTATCCGAATTTATTCGCTATCGAAATTTTAGCAATCTTTTTTATGATGATAATATTCGAGAACCCATTTTAATCACTTCTAATCTTGGGAATGGGCATTTGTTTTATGATAGAGAAAGATGGGCTTTCGGTCTGGTAATGAGTGATAAAAGTGTAAATTCAAATAAGTTGAATGTTTTAAATGTTGATTTAGTAAGTGACTATCTTGATAGCTTAGTAATTAAAAATACTTTAATCAGTGCTTTTCCTTCAAAAAATAAAGATGCTCATGGTGAGCATATAAGATTTAGTTTTTTCCAAAGTATTGATAGAGCTGGCTATAGAGGTAGGAGTGATAGAAACTATAAGTTTAAGTTGGAATACACATCAACTCTAAAAAAATACACCTTTAAAGAAGGAATAAATATCAGTTCACAAGGGGATTACAGCCTTTATCCTCCATTTGGAGATAATTTATTTTTAGTAGTACAAACAAATCCTGAGTTGAGGAGGGAAATAGCTGATTTTTTTGAAGAATATAATATGGATTTTATATTAGATATAAAAAATAATGAATTTGAGGTGCAAAAAAAGGTAGATGGCATTGTTTATAAAAGACCTTACCAACTAATTGCAGATACTTTAAAGCGCATTATTTTTCATTATGCAGCCATTTATTCCAATAAAGATTCGATTTTATTATTTGAAGAACCAGAAAATCACTCTTTTCCGCCTTATGTGCGAGAGTTAGCCCATAAAATTGTGGATGATGAAAGCAATCAATTTTTTATTACCACACATAGTCCCTATTTATTTAATACCATTATCGAAAATGCATCAAGAGAAGATGTTTCTGTTTTTATCACTAACTTTGAGCAACATCAAACAAAGGTCAAGCAATTAACAGAGGATGAAATTGCCGAACTATCTGATCATGGGGCAGATATTTTTTTCAATTTAAATTGGTTTGAAAATGAGTAAAGAGCGACACCCAAATATTCTTCCTGAATGTTATGCGGATACTTTGCTAGTGCATTTACTCGGTTTCAAATATCCCAATCATTGCCCTAGTATTGGTGCGGTAGCAAATACGATGAAAAAACAAAGCCTCGCTATTGGAGTGATAGATCGAGATAAAAGGCAGCCCAAATATTTTAGTGAGTTTGATTTATTGGAAGAAAAACACGATTTGCAACTCAAAAAGCACCCTAACAAGCGACATTATTTGATTGTAGTTTCTCCTGCTTTTGAAAAATGGATATTTAAGGCAGCAGATTCTGTTGATGTCAAACCTGAAAAATATGGTTTTAAAACTTGGAAACGCTTTAAAAATATTTCTAAAAGTAGAACTGTAGATAGAAATCAGGATTTTAAGCAATTCATCAATGCCATCAAGCAAAAAAAATCACCACCTACAGAGCAGATGATTGAGTGGATTCAGGATATTTTAGATAAAAACCTTTGATGGATTAGCTGTTTGTTTTTAGCGTGAAAAAGCATTTTTTTTACACCAAAAACAAGCTTTTTTTCTATTGAAAACTTAGTAAGTACTGCACAATAATTAAACGGGATTCTTTGTTTGATTAAAACAATGAAAGCCAATACTTTAGAACAAAATTGTGCACAATTAATTAGTGCTTGGCACTTATTTCCTATTTTTGTTATTGATTAAGGTAGGGAGCAATTATTTTGTATAAAAAAAAGAAAAATGAAAAGTTTTCGCATTAAAAATATAAAAGCTTTTAAGGATTCGGGGAAGATTGAAATAAAGCCGATTACTTTATTTTATGGCAAAAATAATACGGGAAAAAGCAGTTTAATTCGCTTTCCATTGGTATTAAAACAAACGATGCAGCGACCCTATGCCCCATTGATGTTTACAGGCATCCCCGAACGCCCTGATAATGTAGATTATGGCACTTATAAAGAAGTTGTGTTTAATAATGATGAAAGCAAACATATTGAGTTTGAATTGGAAGTGGATTATAGAAAAAATACCTTAAATTATTTAGTAAATATTCAAAGAAAAAATGGACAACTTGAAGTGTTCTCTTATAAGGATAGGTATGAATCGTTGGAAGTAGAAGACGGTCAGTATATCTTCAGTGATTCACAACTAACAAAGGAAGCAGTAGAAGTAGATTTTGATGGTTTTTTTCCAAAAGCGAGTCATTTTATTAATAAGCCAAAAACAGAAGATGGAAGGTTACTAGCTCGTCGTCATTCTTATCTAACTGACTTCTTCAATCAAATTTCTTACCTATCCACTTATCGTCCTAAACCAAAACGGCAATATCGTTTTAGTGATGTGGATTTCTCTAAATCGGGGGCAGAAGGCATTTATTGGGCAGAAATTTTGGGTTTTTATCATGAACAAAAAAATACCGCTTTTTTTGATGTACTTAATGATTGGTTAGTAAAAAATACAGGTTTAAGACTGTTGATTAAGGATTTGGGAAGTGTTTTTGAGATTATGGTAGAAAATATAAACACCAAACGAACAGATAATGTGGTAGATATAGGCTCAGGATGGCAATTTCTACTACCTATTTTAATACAAACATTTGTTCATATTGAAAAAAAATCAGCTTCACCTTTTATTAAAATCATAGAAGAACCAGAAATGCATCTGCATAGTTCGGTGCAAACAGCGGTTGCCGATTTATTTATTTGGGCAACACAAACGAATCCGCAAAATCGCTTTATGATAGAAACCCATAGTGAAAGTATTCTCTTGCGAACAGTTCGCAGGGTTATGGAATGGCTACAAACAAAAGGGGAAAAAGGCATTAATCCTGATGATGTAATTGTTTATTTTATTGAAAAAAGTGCCAATGAAGAAGAAGGTTCGAAGGTTACCCCTTTTAAAATTAATGAGAAAGGAATTTTGAAAAGTACTTTAGATGGTAGCATTATGGATGAATCATTTTTTGACACTGATTTTGAGGAAGTAGTTGCCATTAACAAATTGCATGTATCACAGGCCGCGAAAAGTCAATAAACTATGAATATTTGTATTTCAGAAAATTTATGGAGGGCGGCTTTAACGGAAGAAGATACTTGCACTGTCATTGAAGAATTGCTACTTACTGTAAGAGCAAAAAAGCATAAGTTGTATTTTGACTGGGACGAAGCTGTGCCTATTACAGAGTTGTTACAAAGTGATTTATTTGGTTTTTATAATCGAAGAATACTTAAAAAAAGCTATGAAAGATCACGAACAGCTTTTCATTCCCTCGAAAAATATGTCTTAATCGTTCCTAAATCCTATATTGAGCAATGCAAAACGCAAGAGAATGTTAGGGCTTATTTTCAAGATCAAAAAGCAGTTAAAAGCAGCCCTGAACAAACGATTGAATTTATTGCTATTGAAGCTTGTCAACATTATTTATGCAGCCCTTTGATGATTATGGTGGAGGATGAAGAAAGTGATAAACTTTTTCTCAGTAGCATTTATCCTATTGTTATTCAATCAGTTAGCAATTTAGAAAATGCCAAATCCTTTGAAGAATTGATTAAAGAACAGGAAATAGAGGTACTACATGGTGGAGGTACAGGTGTAACACAACGATTGAAGAATATCAAGTATCCTAGACGTGTTTTTTGCCTAATTGATAGCGATAAATTATTTGAAAATGATGAAGGAACGGACGATACTAGAAAAAAACAAAGAGAAATCAACAATATTTGTAATCGAAAAGGCTTTGTTTTACATATTCTCCACAACCGAATGATTGAAAATTACTTACCTGATAAAGCAATAAAAGAGTGGAGTAAAAAACAATCTCCTGTTATTCGACAAAACATAGCTAATCACCCCTATTTTCAGCTAACAAGTACACAAAAAGCATTTTTTGATTGTAAAAAAGGTTTACTGCTCAAAGATTTTCAATATCCCGAAATTCAACAATCGTATCTTGTACAATATCAACAAATACAACAAAATTCAGAACAATTTGATGCACTAAATAAGTTGATTCAAAACCAAGCTACAAAAGAAGATGGTAGCATTTTAAAAGTGAAAATTATTCAGGGCTTGAATCGGGAAATTTACAAAGCATTTAACGAAATCAAAAAAACTGAAAACCAAATCACCTCTGACAGTTTTGGAACGCACCTCCAAGAATTAAAAGACATTTGCATAGCCATTCAAAGGCAGTTATAACTCTATTAGAGTTTGGAGGTTGGTTTTTAGCCCTTTAAGTACTTAGACATAAGATGTGAGACATAAGACTTGAGATAGTTCATTCATTATTAACAGTTTATGACAAGTTCAAATGTCATTTAATTTTGTCTAGTTACTTATTTTTTTAAAAAAGGGCATTAGTTTTAAAGTTTATTTAAAAAATAAAAACCTTATAACCTTATAACTTTGCAACCTTCCAAACCCTAATTTACACCAACATTTCACCACCATGTACAAAATATTCATCAACGACATACCCGTTTATCTAACCGATGACAAAAAGCAAAAACCGACTACCAAAGCAAAATCGGTATGGCGGATTAAATACAGCAAAAAAACGGATTTACTCGCCACCATTCAGCTATTGGAGCAGCAACCGCCGATAGATGAGGTGTATATTATTACTGATAAAGTAAGCAAACTGTACAAAGTGTTTGCAGCGCATTATAAGGGCATTGTAGCGGCAGGAGGCGTTGTGTTTAATGAAAATGGGGAGTTGCTATTAATTTATCGCCGCAAAAAATGGGACTTGCCAAAAGGAAAGGTAGAGGAAAACGAAACCATTGATATGGCGGCGGTGCGCGAGGTAGAGGAGGAGACGGGCTTGAAAAATGTGGAATTGGGAGAAGAAATTTACATTCCTAGCAATCAATTTCATACGACTTATCACACCTATTTCAACAGCAAAGGTAAACGCATCCTAAAAACAACTTATTGGTATTATATGTCCTGTAATGGCGAGGCGCAACACTTAAAACCGCAATTAGAGGAAGATATTGAGGAAGTTCGTTGGGTGAATCCTCAACATATCGCTTCTTATTTAAATAATACGTTTTTGTCTATTGTGGATGTCGTAAAGGCGTGTCTGTAGAGACAATTCATGTAAAGACAACTCATGAATTGTCTCTACACATACACAATTAATCATCCGCAAGTCGGCTGTGTTGTATATTAACATCTTCACAGCGCACAGCTTCTTGTTGGGTGAGCTCGCTTGTCACTGTTAAACAAATATTATATATACCTTCTTGTTTATAAAGATGTTTTGGGTTGCGAGCATCAGAGAAAGAGCCATCACCAAAGTCCCAAATAAAAGCATCGTAATTGCCTGTAGAGGTATTGGTAAAGGAAGTCAATAAACCGCCTGTTTCATCTATAACTTCATGTAAATAACCTACTTCTAAGTCCATAATTGTTTGTTCACACTCCCCTTTTGTCCATGAATAAACCCCATGAAAGTCTTCTGCAACACAGCTATTAGAATAAGTTTGATTGTCGCAACCGCATACAGGCTCCCAAGTCCAGTCGCAAAGATCAGGGGTAAGGAGTTCAATGTACTGGCATTTGGTAGCTAGTACCTCTTTTGTTTGCGAGTGAATCATGGTCATGCAGGTTTGGTAGTAGCCCATTGCTTTATAGGTATGGGTAATGGTTGCAAATTTTTTCTGTGTATTGATTTGTTGGTAGAATTTTTTGGAGGTAACACCATCGCCAAAATCCCAAAAAATATCTATGCTATCACTAGCGGCCGTAGGGTTATGATAAGTTACACTTAAACCAGCAATTTCATAATTGTAATCGCTAATGTATAGTGTGTCGCGCTCATCAATATTGTGCTTGCCGTCCTCTGCAAGAACATTGTTCTGAATCAATAGTAATGTTGAACACAAAATACCCAAATAGTAGCTTATTTTCATGTGGATTGTATTTTTTGTATAATGTTGAGCTAAAAATGCTGTGATCTGATGTTTTTAAAAGGCGTGTTTCTATTTACATAGATGCAAATACTTGTATGAATAGGACAGCAATGCATGATTTTTTATAAAAAGGGCAAAAATATTTTGGGCTGCTTGTTGATGGAGGATAAATGTATTTGAAAATGTAAAAAATATTGTCCTTTGCAAGCATACGTAACATAAACAAAAAAAGATACTTAACTAATGGAAGCTTTACTTTTTTATTACAAATATTGGAAATTTCCTATTATTCAACTACAATTTTTTGAACATACTGCTTTCCTTTTTCCATAGTAATTTGACATAAATAAATGCCTTTAGACACATCTTTAATAGGAATAATACATTGTGTGAGGGCATTAGCAAAGCGTTTTTCCAATATTTTTTGTCCTTTTATATCAAACAACACTACTTGAACATCATCTTTGCTTAAAACGTTCCCGTCTGTTAATTCGATATGTAGCTGCGAATGAACAGGATTTGGATAACAAATGATCTTGGGTTTAGGAGATGCTACTACTTGGGTATTTGTCATAAATGCTGCTTCATACCATCGCAAACCGCCTCTATAAGTGCCTACTACAATATCCCATTTACCATCATTATCTAAGTCTGCTATGGCAGGGCTAGTGCGAATACCTGTATTAATGCTGGAAAAAAAGTCGGGCGTTTCGGCGAATGAAGCATTTAAATCAACTTCTATATTTTCATAAAAAAATAATTTACCCTGTTCTGAACCTACAACAAGGGAATATTCGTTATCCGCCCATTCTATCAATTGCGGAATGGAGTAGCCTGTAGGAACACCTGTTATTCTTATATCTATCTCACCCCAAAAACCATTTATTTCTGTAAAAAGTGCAGCCGTAGTGGTGCCGGTATTTTCCCAGTAATTGAGATTACCATTGCGTTCACCAATCACTAAGTCCAAGAGACCATCTCTATTTACATCTATCAATTGTGGCGCACTCGCCTTGCCAATGTCAATGCCTTGATAACGCTCCTGTTGTAAAACAAACTCTGCATGACCTGTTGGACCAGGATTATTTTTAAAAAAGTGCAAAAAACCATCCTCATCACCAAGTAGCATGTCTTGATCGCCATCGCCGTCCAAGTCGCCAAAAGTCGGGCGAGCATTAGGCAAATCAACCTGTAATTGGTCGGAAATATTTGCCCAATCTCTACTGATTAGCTTAAAAGCAGGCGCGGTAGCTGTTCCTGTATTTTTAAATAAAGCCAAAGCAGGGAGGTAAGGAACATCTCCTTCTTCCTGCCAATAACCATAATTGCCTACTACCAAATCCAGTAGACCATCACTATCGTAATCAAAAAAGACGGGATGCGCTGCTTTATCCACATCTATCATATTATCAATTAATAATACATCGCTTTGAAATTCAAATGTAAGATCAGGGCTTGTACCTTTATTTTTGTAATACCATACACAGTTGTAATTTTGCTGGATAATGGCACCAGGCAAGCGATTAGGTGAAACTACTAAATCTTTTAAATTATCATTATTTACATCTACCAAAAAACTAGCAGGGAAGTTAGAGATTGAAATAGGTTTATCATAAGAAGGAAACTGGGTATCTTGTTCATTCATAAAGGCATAATCAGCCGTTCCATTATTTTTAACCATCAGAATATTGTTAGAGGCCAAATCGCCGAGCAACAATTCTTTGTCGCCATCGGTATCCAAATCTATAGCCAATAAGCTAGACCCAGCATGTGGATTATTTTTTTCATTTGAAAGTTTGGTCAATGTTGTATCACAACCCGTTTCCAAATCTACAGACAGAAATTCAACAGGCATTCCTTCATAAAATTCGCCCCAGCATTTTGTATCTCTAACAAAAAGAAATTCACCACAGGTTTTGCCCTCTTCTTCCGCTTGATTTTTAAAATATTCTACATAACCACCCCCTTGCTGAAAAGTCAAAATATCCATATCACCATCACTATCCACATCTATCATAGCTGGTATATCAATATTAGAAACAAAAATAAACTGCCGTTCTCCTTCTTCATTTTCAAATTGCAGCTTTTCATAAATCAACTCAAACGCCATTTGATCGCCCTCATATCGGCCTTTATATATACTACCACCATCATCATTATAGGTAAAAATATCTTTAATGCCATCGCAATTATAATCAACCAATAAAGCCCACTCTGATAAACTCGGAAAATTTTGCTGGTGTGCTGTGCTAAATTCGTAGTCTACTTGGTCGGTGCCGCCTTTGTGGAGGAAGGTAAAAATATGCTGGCCAGCTCGGTCAAATACAAAAAGGTCATCAATACCATCATTATTGAGGTCAACATTAGAAAATTGCGGATTATTCAGCCCGCCCATCCAGGGGAAAGCCAGTTTCCTATCCTCATCTACCGTTACAGGAATATCAAAAACAGGATGAAATTCGCTTTGTGCAATAGCTGATTTATTGATGCCTATAAAAAGAACTAAAAATAATAATGGCATTACAATTGTATAGTACAGAAGTATTTTAAAATAAGTAATAATTTTATGCATAAGCTTTGATGAATTGTTTTAAACTTGGAAAGTTTTTGGAGTTTGGAAGGTTACAAAGTTACAAGGTTTTAAAGTTTTTATTTTTTTTAATGAATTTTAAATCTAATGCTTTTTGTCTTGTTAGTCAAAAATATACAAAATTCAAAGAGGTTATTATTTTTTTTATCAATAAAATAAAAGGCGAAAAGTCAATTTAGCTCCAAACTCTAAAAAGTTTTAAGGTTAAAAAGTTGGAAAGTTTTATATTATTGGCTTTATATGATTGGCGAAGTCCATATAATTTTTTTTAAAAAAAGTTAATTATCAATTACTTAGTCTAATCTCTGATTTCTAACAGCTATACCAAAAACAGTTTAGAATCGTAATTTTTTATAGCCAAAGCCTATAAGGTTTGGTTCGGCGCGAGGTGGAACCTCGCCCCTGTAATCTAGCAGGTGTGAGGCTTTGCCTCGCTCCGAACCAAATTAGTAGCCTCTGGCTACACTGATAAAAACAAATAAAAAATTTAACAACTTTCGCTTTTATCCTGTTTTTGGTATAACAGCTAAAAATCTAAAAATCTAAAAATCTAAAAATCTAAAAATCTAAAAATCTAAAAATCCAAAAGTCCAAAAGTCCAAAAATCGAACTTCTAATTGCTAACCTCTATTCATTATGACGATTGCAAACTATAAAAAAGATGGCTAAGTAAACCAATGTAATCAATTTTTGGTGTTTTTGATGTAATACATCCGCCAATTAGTTAAGAAATACACAAAGAACTTAGCAGAAATAAGTAAATAGTGACTTTACTATGATAAATGTAGACTAAAATATAAGCGAAATAGTGTTAGCTTTTAGAAAGCTTGTAGAAGCATTTTATGAATTGTTTTTACTGGAAAGATGTGAAGTTTTTTATATTTTAAGTTGATGATATTTTTTTTATTTAAAAGTTTGATAATCAAGTTAAAACCCAATTAAAAAGCTAATATCTGATTGCTGTTTACTGAAAAGCTAAAAGAAATATTGTTTTTTAGAAAAATTATAAGCCAATTCAGCATCTAAATTTGAATTTTACTTATTTTTGTGACCATTTTGAGACATTTGTATTCCATTAAACCATTATATAGGCGCAGTCCTCAAGCCCCTACCAATCATTAACACAAGCTTTATGCAGATAAAAAACCTACTGTTTTACCTTCTTTTATTTGGAAGTCTATGCGCGACTAATACGTGGGCGCAAGATGTAAAAGTCAACTTGCAAAAAGATAAGGTAGATACCGAGAGTAAACGACCTACCGCACCCAAAGATACGAATAAAACTTCCTCAGATTTAGGTAGTAAAATATTACAAAGTATTCAACAAAAAAAGGCTGCCACAATCACTACAGAAACAGCGGCAAAGCCTACTCCTACACCTGCCGAAGCTAAAAGACCTACAGATACACAAGCAACTGATACCGCTACTCAACCAAAGACAACAAAAACGGAAACGACAACAGAAACTAAAACAGATAGCGATTCTGTGACAGATTCGGATAGTGATTCTAATGACGGTGCCGATACTGTTGCAACAGCCGATACCACAGGAACTACGCCCGAACCTTCGGCGATGGATTCGATGTCTAAAGCGGTGGAGGATGTGGTAAAAACGGGCTTAAAGAAGACAAAACGAAAAATTACACATACCATTAATGCTATTACAGCTAACAAACCTGTTTTAGCACCGCCTGCGCCACCTGCCGAGCAAACCAAAATTCTAAAATTTGATGTTCAGGTACTTCGCGAGCTGGCACCAACAGAAGCAGTTGCCGTTGATGGTAAGCCTAAAAAGGACAAAGAAAAAGAGGAAGAAACTGCTGCCATAGATAGTACAAAACAAGAAACTAAGGAAGAGACACCAAAAATTACCAAGCTTGAAATTACTGCTTTGGATGCTAGAGGTAGACGGAATACGGCTGTTAATGGAACTTATAATTTCGCAATTGATAAAGGTGACCCACAATCTTTCGAGTTTGTAGACGGACGTGCAACAAGTGAACTGGACGCTGTTCCGCAAACCTTATTTGTAGAGCATTTTAATGGAATAGAACGCTTAAACGATTTTTACCGTGTTAATGCCGATTATGACGATCCGCAAACCAGTATCATTCCTCAGTGGATGGGACTCATTCCGCCTTTGGTTGCCATTATTTTAGCACTATTATTTCGGGAAGTTTTATTTTCCCTGTTCATTGGTGTATTCATTGGCGTGTTGACTTTGGCAGGCTTTAGTTGGGAAAATGTCATTCCTAGCTTTTTCAAAGTAATAGATAAATACATTATTGGTGCATTGAAAAACCCTGATCATTTATCCGTCATTGTATTTTCTTTATTAATTGGCGGTATGGTGGCCATTATTTCGAGAAATGGGGGTATGGCAGGAGTAGTCAAGGGCTTGTCGTTCTTTGCGCGAGGTCCCCGAAGTTCGCAATTTGTGACTTGGCTCATGGGTATTGCCATCTTTTTCGATGACTATGCCAACACCTTGATCGTGGGAAATACCATGCGCTCTATTACGGATAAATATCGCGTTTCTCGTGAAAAATTAGCTTATATTGTAGATAGTACGGCGGCTCCCGTTGCTGCCATTGCTTTGATTACCACTTGGATCGGTGCGGAGTTGGGCTATATTGGCGATGCTAGTAAAACGCTAGGCATTAACGAAGAACCTTATTCCATTTTCCTAAACTCCTTGCAATATTCTTTTTATCCTGTATTGACTTTATTTTTTATTTTAATGTTAATTTTATTTAAAAGAGATTATGGGTCAATGTGGGATGCGGAAGTGCGCGCAAGAGCGACAGGAAAACTAGCGGATATGGGCGTGCGTAAGGAAGAGGAGCTAAAAGATGCAATGGAAGAATTGCAACCTGTAGAGGGAATCGGGCATTATGCATTTAACGCTATTTTACCGATTTTAACCGTTATTGGCGTTACGATGTGGGGTTTATACAGCACAGGTTATGATGCTGCCGTTATGGAAGACCCTACCTTAACCACCTTCAACAAATTATCTACCATTGTTGGGAACTCAGATTCCTATAAAGCCTTGATGTGGAGTTCGATTTCAGGTGTATTGATGGCCGTCTTTTTAAGTGTATTGGGACGATTTTTATCCTTGCGAGGCGCGATGGAAAGTATGGTAATGGGGATTAAAACCATGATGCCTGCCATCGTTATTTTGGTATTGGCGTGGGCATTGGCGCAAATCACCAAAGATTTACGCACCGCCGATTATCTGACTACCTTATTAGAAGGCAATCTCGACCCCAAACTAATGCCGACCATCACCTTTTTACTATCTGGATTCATTGCCTTTGCCACAGGTTCTAGTTGGAGTACAATGGCGATTTTATACCCTATTTTACTGCCAACCACTTGGACCATTTGCATGACCGCAGGCTTTCCAGTAGACGTAACCATGCCGATTTTTTACAGCGTAACCGCCAGCGTTTTAGCAGGTTCGGTCTTCGGCGATCACTGTTCTCCAATTTCCGATACCACCATTTTAAGCTCCTTAGCCACAGGCTGTAACCACATTGACCACGTAAGTACACAGCTACATTATGCGATTACTGTAGGAATTGTGAGTGTAGGCATGGGCTTATTAGCAGTATATACTGACTGGCCGTTCTGGTCGTATTTTGCTATTGGAGCGAGTTGTTTATTACTCATCGTACTAATTGCAGGGCGCACCGTTCACGATGCCGAATACTACCAACCACAAGTAGCCGCAGCAGGAGTAGGAGCAGAAGAAAACACTGGTATTGCTGCCGATAATGCAGATGCCACAGATAAAAGTGCCGATACGGGCGAAATTCCACCAAGCAGCAAAGTGGAGGTTTTTCCAACCATCTTACCCCCACCATCAGAAGAAGACATAAAAAAAGCTAGTGAAGGCAATGATGACGATGAAATTTTTGATCCTAAGTAATGCGGAAATAATCAATTGAACCATAAAGCCACAGTGATTTTGTTTTGTACAAGGCGAAAAACGTAGGCATAGTGTGGAGCTACGGCGAGGCTTTTCAACGTAGTACAAGGCAAAATAACAAAGGCGACTGGTTCAATTGATTATTGTAGGATGACTAATGCAGATGATGATTTATTGGCGAAGGGGTGATATAGATGGGAGATAGGAGACGTGAGAGATGAGATTTTTAAAATTTAAGATAAATTAAGAAAGCCCAGTACTTTTTGGAAAATGAAGTGCTGGGCTTTTTATGTAAGAATTATTTTTTTTGCAAGAAAGATAATTTTTGTAATTTAAATATTACGAATCCACATTACCTTTCCCCCACCAACTCTTTAGCCTTTTTATTAATTATAATACCGCCAATCAAACAAGTAAGAAAAGTCGCCAGCATAACCACCCACCAAAAATAGCGCATATCAAAAAAGCGAACCCCAGTTTCTGCCCAAAAAGCAGCGTATAAACCCACAACTGACCAACTCATGCCATAAAAATGTCCAACCATCCAGTCTTTATTTTTGCGTTTGAGAGCTGGATACATACCTGCGATTATGGAGCCTAAACTTAGGAGTGCAAATCCATGAAATAGATTTATCTTGCCAAAATTATAAATAAATAAAGCCGATACATTAAGAGAAATCATAGCTACAACATACACATAACCAATGCGTTTGTGAAAAAGCGTACCTTTAGGTTTTAAGAAAACAATACTGCCACAAATCAGCGCAACAAGGGCTACTAGGGTGTGAAATAGCCCTAGATAACTATGAATGATATGGTATTTTGCTAAAAAATCCATGAGTAAATGTTTTTAATTTAGGTAAAGTGAAAAGGTAAGCGAAATAGAATAGACTATTTTTTTGTGGGAGAATACTAGATGTCACACATCAAGTTAAATTTATTTATACAAATATTGGCATGTTTTCTGAAAATACAGTAACTTACAGCACCTATACAACCATTTTCCAACAATACTAACTACTGGAAAGTTCCTAGAAAAGACTTTATTTTAAATTTAATACTATAAAGGAACTATTTGTTTGAAAACATCCTTGTTTTTTACGGAAGGAATTTACTTAATCTTGAATTGAGGTTAACTACTAGTGGCTTGATTATCTCAAATCTTATGTCTAATTTCTTATATCTAAGTACTTATGATAGAACTCTTAAATGAATCCTTATCCTCTGCAAATATTTTACTGACGTTCTTATTGATTGTCATGCTAATATACTGGTTTTTTGTTATATTAGGTGCAATTGATATGGAATTTTTTGATTTCGATTTAGACCTAGAGGCGGATATGGATGTTGACGTAGATGTGGATGTAGATGTAGATGTGGACGCAGATATGGATGTGGACGCAGATGCTGATGCAGATACGGCGAGTACTGCTAGTGGAGGCCCCGGAATTTTTGTGTCTATCCTACAATTTTTCAATGTGGGTTCTATCCCATTTATGATGTTCCTCAGTACATTAGTCCTTTGCATGTGGGTCATTTCTATCCTCACCAATTATTACATTATCCCAAATAAAACTTTTGCACTTGGATTATTGTTTATGATTCCAAATTTATTTATCAGTCTATTTATCAATAAAATAATCACTACACCACTTGTTTACATATTTAAAAACTTGGATGTTGCTCATAAAGATATGGACTTAATTGGTCATCTGTGTACATTAACTTTAGCCCTGAAAGGGGGACAACTAGGGCAGGCAGAAATTATTGCAAACAAAGGCGATCATTTGAGCATTACAGTTAGAGCAGCTAAAAATGCTTCATTTAAAAAAGGAGATAAAGCAGTGATTTTGGATAAAAATGAAGAAAGAGGATACTATGTGATTGGACAAATAGATGAAGATTTAGAAGCTTTTGAATTTAAGAACTAATTGTAGATTTATGAAAAATAATATTTTATCTGAAAAACTAATTTCTGATCTCTAACTTCTAAAAACCTAAATATCCAAAAGTCCAAATATCCATATTATTGAATCAAAAATAAATGTCTTATGTCTTTACTGTTGATTATTTTTTTATTATGTTTGCTGCATAAATGCAGTGAATTAGGAGCTTTGTGAAATTAAAAACAATAAACTATATATAACTATGATATTATTAAGTATTTTAGGGGCTCTAGGCGTTGCTGGCCTAGTCATTGTTGCCATCATTTTAATGGGTATTATTGCCTTTATTGCCTCTTTTTATAGAAAAATTCCACAAGGTTCTGCCCTAGTTCGCACAGGTGCAGGCGGTACAAAAATTGGTTTTGACAGTGGAATGGTCGTTTTGCCTGTCCTTCACTTAGCCGAAATAATGGATATTGCGGTTAAAAAAGTGGAAATTGAACGTATGGGCAAAGACGGTTTGATTTGTAAAGACAATTTACGTGCAGACATCAAAGTAGTGTTTTTTGTTCGGGTAAATAAATCGGTGGAAGGTGTAGAGCGAGTAGCGCAAACCATTGGTTGTGCGCGTGCTTCAAGCATCGATACCTTGGTTACCTTATTTGAAGCGAAGTTTTCAGAAGCTCTAAAAACGGTTGGTAAACGCTTCGATTTTGTAGACCTCTATGATTCGCGTGAAGCTTTTAAGCAAGAAATTATCAACGCAATTGGTACAGACCTAAATGGTTATGTATTAGATGATTGCGCTATTGATTATTTAGAGCAAACGCCTATCGAACATCTTAAAGAAAGCAATATTTTAGATGTAGAAGGTATCAAAAAAATCACTGAATTAACTGCTAGAGAAAAAATTAAAGCAAATTTAATTCGTAGAGAGGAAGAAAAAACCATCAAAAAACAGGATGTTGAAGCCAAAGAAGCCATTTTGGAACTAGAGCGTCAATTGGCGGAAAAGGAAGAAATTCAAAGGCGAGAAATTGCCATTATTAAGGCAAGGGAAAGTGCAGAAACTCTGCGTGTGCAAGAGGAAGAACGCCTGAAAGCCGAGCGAGCAAGAATTACAACAGAAGAAGAACTGCAAGTAGCCGAAGAAAATAAATTGCGACAAATTATTGTTGCTCAAAAAAATAAGGAGCGAACAGAAGCCATTGAAACAGAAAAAGTACATAAGGATAAGCAGTTGGAAGTGACAGAGCGAGAGAAAATTGTGGCTTTGGCGCAAATAGAAAAGGAAAAAGTGGTAGAGGAGGAGCGCAAAAACATTCAGGATGTGATTAGAGAGCGCGTGATGGTAGAAAAAGCAGTGGTAGAGGAGGAAGAAAAAATCAAAGATACCAAAGCATTTGCCGAAGCAGAAAGAAATAAATCGGTTGCGATTACGGTTGCTGAACAGCAAGCAGAAGAAGCATTGGTGAAGCAATTGAAGGAAGCAGAAGCACAAAAATTGTCGGCAGAATGGAAAGCACAACAGCGATTAATTGATGCCGAAGCAGAAAAAAATGCATCAGCAAAAGAAGCAGAAGCCAAGAAAATTATGGCGGAAGCAATTGCAGCAGAGGAAGCAGCACTTGGGGTATCGGAAGCGCAAGTAATGGAAGCAAAAGCAATAGCCGTTGAGCGTCAAGGAGTTGTAGAAGCAAATATCATTACCAAAAAAGCAGAAGCGGAGGCAAAAGCAATTGCATTGAAAGCGGAGGCAGCCAAAAAGCGCGGTTTGGTAGAGGCAAATATAATGCAAGAAAAAGGTTTGGCAGAGGCAAGGGTTATCGAAGAAAAAGCCTTTGCAGAAGCCAAAGGTTTAGAGGAGCGCGGTGTGGCAGAAGCGAAAGTTTTGGAGCAGGCAGCATTAGCAGAGGCCAAAGGTATTGAAGAAAAAGGCAGCGCGGAAGCGAAAATTTTGGAGCAGGCAGCATTGGCAGAAGCCAAAGGCATTGCAGAAAAAGGCAGCGCAGAAGCAAAAATTTTAGAAGAAGCAGCACTTGCAGAAGCCAAAGGTATTGAGCAGAAGGCAGAGGCGATGAAAAAATTGGATGGTGTAGGTAAAGAGCATGAGGAGTTCAAACTCAGATTGGAGAAGGAAAAAGCCATCGAATTGGCAGCCATCAAGATTCAGGAAGCCATTGCCGAGTCACAAGCTAAAGCCATTGCCGAAGCACTCAAATCTGCAAATATCGACATTGTGGGTGGTGAAACGATGTTCTTTGAGAATATTGTAGAAGCTATTACAAGAGGTAAAACGATTGACAGAACGATTGATAATAGCCAAAATTTGACGGCTTTGAAACATGGACTTTTAGGCAATACTGCGAATGGCGGCGGCAATGTGATGGATAAAATCAAAGGCTTTGTCAAGCAGTTCAACTTAGATACAGAGGACATTAAAAACTTGTCCCTCACTGCTTTAATGGTGAAAATGATTGCAATGAGCAGCAATAGCAATGACAAAAGTATCTTAGGCGAATTGCTTAATGTAGCCAAAGGAGTAGGCATCGCCAATAAAAAAGTAGATAGCTTGTTTTAAGTACTTAGACGTAAGATATGAGATATGAGACTTGGGGTAACTGATTTATTGTTAATTGTTTATCTTAATTCTAGCTGCTTATAGGTAAAAAATATGATAAGATAAAAAGAAAAGGTAGCATTGACCAATAAGTTGATGTTACCTTTTTTTGTTTGATTTACAACTCACAACTCACAACTCACAACTCACAACTCACAACTCACAACCAATTCATGACCTACCCACAAGCCATACATTACCTAGAATACGAGTTACCTATGTACCAAAAGATAGGTGCAAAAGCTGCGAATATGGGTTTGCAAAACATCCAAAAACTATGCGCTTATCTAGGCAATCCACAACGGCAATTTCGCAGCATCCACATTGCAGGCACGAATGGCAAAGGCTCTACCGCACACGCACTATCGGCAATTTTGCAAGAAAGCGGCTACAAAGTAGGTTTACACACTTCTCCCCATTACAATGACCTTCGAGAGCGCAATAAAATCAATGGGCAGTTGATGAGCAAAACGGCTGTTACGGCTTTTATCAACAAGCATCAAACATTCCTAGAACACTTAAAACCTTCCTTTTTTGAGGTGCTAGTAGCAATGGGTTTTGATTATTTTGCCCAGCAAAAAGTAGATATTGCCATCATTGAAACAGGTCTGGGCGGCCGTTTAGATGCGACCAATATCATTATGCCAACTTTATCTATTATTACAAATATTGGAAAAGAACATGTGCAGTTTTTAGGAAATACCCTAGCAAAAATTGCTTATGAAAAAGCAGGAATTATCAAGCCAAAAATACCTGTGGTAATTGGAGAAACGCATCCCGAAACAAAGTCTGTTTTTGAAGAAGTAGCTAATAAAAATAGTTCAAGCATTTATTTCGCTCAACAAAACTATACCACTGAAAATGAGTTGTTTAAATTAGATTCTACTACAATAGATGTTTTGCATCATCAAAAATTATTATATCCTCAATTACAAACAGATTTAACAGGTAATTTTCAACGAAATAATATTTTAACTGTTTTGCACGCAGTAGCTATTTTACAAGAAAAAGAAATTTTTATTAAAAAAGAAAATGTATACAATGCGTTAAAAAAAGTGCGAAAATTAAGCAATTTAATAGGGCGATGGCAAATATTAAAAGCGCGAAACCCTACGATAATAGCAGATAGCGCACACAATCTAGCTGCTTGGAAATATGTAGTCAAACAACTGAATGATATAGCAGATAATTACGAACAAATACATATGATTATTGGTATGGTGAAGGGCAAAAATGAGGCGGAAATACTATCATTATTACCTAAAACAGCAACTTACTACTGGTGCGCCCCTAATTTAGAGCGAGCTTTACCAGCTAACATTTTACAAAAAAAAGCTTACAAATTAGGTTTAAATGGAGAAGTTTATTCCTCTGAAAAAGAGGCATTTATTGAAGCTAAAAGAATAGCAAAAAGTAAGGATTTAATTTTTATTGGCGGAAGTAATTTTGTAGTTGCAGAAGTGTTAGGGGAGGAGTAAAATAATGTTGTTTTTGTTTCTAAAAATCTGTATTTTTGTAGAAAAAAAGAAATAAATGAGCTTTTTTGAATTTCAAAATACCTTTGTTAAGCATCCTGTTATTTCAATATTAGAGATTAAAAAGTACTTTTCAAATTTTGATAATAATGCTTTAACTCGATGGCAAAAAAAAGGATATATAAGAAAAATTAGAAATGGTTTTTATCGTCTAAGCAAACCAAAGATTACTACTGTAGAAGAACTATTTTTTACTGCAAATCGCATTTATTGGCCTTCTTACATTTCGTTACATTCTGCTTTGCGATGGTATGATTTTATTCCAGAGGAAGTATTTTCAATAACCTCTGTTACTACTAAAAAAACACAGCAGTTTGAAACAGTAGATGGCACGTTTAAGTATCAAAATTTTAAAAAGAATCTGTTTTTTGGGTATAAACTAGAAAAGAATAATAAAGGATATTACTTTAAAATGGCAACACCAGAAAAAGCATTACTAGATTTTTTGTATTTGAATCCCCATCTTAAAACAGAAGATGATATTTTTGAATTGCGATTAAATGCTTTTGAAATTCAGGAGAAAGTAAATCTAAAAGTTTTAGATGCATATTTGTCACTTTTTGATTCTAAAGCCTTAAATAAAAGAGTAAGTAATTTTAAAAAAATATTATATAATGAAAACTATTGATGAAATTTGTTCCTTTTATCCTTCTGCTTTGCATAATCGGGGAGCTTTTTTGTTGAGGGAGTATTTACAGTATAAGATTTTAGAGATCATATTTCAAAGTGACTATGCCTTGAAATTTTCATTTTTAGGTGGAACTTGTTTACGTATTATCCATAATACTCAGCGATTTTCAGAAGATTTAGACTTTGATAATTTTGATTTATCAGAGAAAGATTTTGAATTAGTTTCAGAGGTAATTAAAAATGGGTTAGAAGAGCAGGGCTTTCGCGTTGAAATGCGTAATGTCTTTCGAGCAGCATATCATTGTTATATTCGCTTTCCTGGATTATTATATAAAATGGGGCTAAGTGGACATAAAGAGGCTAAAATTTTAATTAACTTAGATACAGAACCACAAAACTTTGTTTTTCAGTCTGAAACACATTTTTTAAATAAATTTGATGTTTTTACCTCAATATATACGACTCCATTAGACCTATTATTAAGCCAAAAAATTCTAGCAATTACGCAAAGAAAGCGACCTAAAGGACGGGATTTTTACGATGTCGTTTTTTTGAGTGGGCATACAAAACCAAATTATGGTTTTTTAACACAACGTTTGTCTATTACTAATGCAGATGAACTAAGAATACATATGGAAGCTATTTGCAAAAAAAGGAATTTTCCACAACTAACTAAAGATGTTGAACCATTTTTATTTAATATAAAGGATCGGCAACGCATTTTATTATTTCCTGAATATCTTAAAACTATAAAATGGTAA
Organism: Bacteroidota bacterium; assembly: GCA_020631155.1. Classification (GTDB taxonomy): domain Bacteria; phylum Bacteroidota; class Bacteroidia; order Chitinophagales; family UBA2359; genus JAHDHV01. The sequence continues at coordinate 27,027 of JAHDHV010000016.1, forward strand.
TCAATTGTGTTGTTTTTGTTTCTAAAAATCTGTATTTTTGTAGAAAAAAAGAAATAAATTAACTTTTAAAGACAAAGTATTTCTAATTATCCCGCCTAGGAAATGCCAACTTCATTAAAATTCCAATAAGCCCACCTGTAATAGCCCCTGCCAAAATGGTATGCGACCAAGTGCCAGAGGAGGCAGCAACAATAATAAAAAATAACGCACCAATCACCACACTAAGCCCAATAATACCACCACAACCAACAAAGAACCCATGATTCAGGTCTTTATGAAACCAGCCGATAAAGGTGCCCATTAAGGTAGCAATGATAACGTTTAACCAATTCCCGTCAAATAGAAATAGTTGGATAAGTCCTAAAATAATGCCTGCAATGAAACCGCCGATGATGTCTCTCAATTTAATTACGAATTAGAAATTACGAATTATGAATTGTTTTTTTGGATGGGGGAGATATAAAGGTTTTCAATCTAATTGATAAGTTTTTAATCAAGTGTTGCCAATAACCCCTCTAATGACTGTTCCCAGGGTTCATCAGTCATGAGTGTTTGTACTTCCTTGAATGTGATTGATTGATTGCCTTGTTCTTCAAATATTTGTTCTTTTGATATGGCTTTGCGAATGTTTATTTTTCCCAAGTGAAATTTATCCATCTCTTGTGGGCTAGGCGTTGTATTTTCCAAAGCTAATTGAACTGTTGTATAAATAGCTTGGAGTTGTTGATAATCTGTTATTTTTGTTATCAAGCTTATCAGGTCAAGTTTGATGTCATTGAGTGAGTTTTCATTTTGTTTTTTTAGTTTTCCTTCAAGGAGTTTCATTTGCCATATTTAAAATGCGAATTTTAAGCTGGGGTTTGATATAGAACCCAACTTGTTCGAGTTCTGTCAAGATGAGTTTCACTTCTGGAATCAACTTTTGTGTCTTAGCATCAATCAATAAGCCTAACAAACCAATGGTGTTTAGCCCAATTTCTCTAGCCTTTTTTGTTCCAATACGTTCATCAATCAATAACAGATTTGCATTTAATTCTTTGGCTAAAGTAATTGCTTCTGCTTCGCCTCTATCTAGCACTTTCAGTAAGTTTTGAACAGAAACATTGTTTTTAGGCTGCTGTATTCTTAACCAACTAGCTTGATTGTAACTTGTTAAGTCAATATTGAAATGAGCTAGTGCTAGGATTTCATTATGAACAAAAGGTGGGACTATCACCTCATTAAACAATTGACCTAGCAATTCAAACCGTCCAATTTGAATCAAGTTGCTGATAGGAGAGGTATCACTTACAACAATCATTGTTTTCTTAATTTAGCTAAAGTTTTCATATCTTCTTCAAAATCTTCAATGTCATAATGAATAGGGATTTTACATTTTGCCAACTCCCTTTGAAATTGTATTTGATGAATACCTGCAAGTTGACTGCCTTGACCTAGTGTTATTTTTTCTTCTTTAAAAAGTTCAATTGCCAATTTCAACATAAGTGCCTCTATGCTTATACCAATCTGTGCTAGAAGTTGGTCTGGAATTTCAATTGTCATATTTTTCTATTAAATGGATTAATGGGTATCTATAAAATAACAGAGGCTTTAGGTGTTTGGTTTAACATCAAAAAAACGATTAGACCACTCATGGTAGAATTGGACAAGCCCTAAAATAATGCCTGTGATACATCCGCCGATGATGTCTCTTATGTAGAAATGAATTATTAGTTATTTTTATTCGTTGAGCTTTTTTACCAATGAAAACAATCTAGAGGTGTCTACTATTACTTCATTTAATTGTTCTTTACTATATTTAGCTACTCTTGAATGAAAAGTTTCATTTCGTTCATCTATTGTGTACTCTTTTAAATTCTTTACCACTTGCTTTATAATTAACTTAATTTCGTTAGTTTTGGAATTACCAAAATAGTTTAAAATAAAGTTGTGTTCTAACCACAGCCAATTTAAAACTTTTTTCATTTCACCAAGGCTAGAATAGTATATGAGATGTAAATCATTTTTTAAAGCTCTATTTCTATTATATTCCCATTTAGATACTAACTTTGAGTTTCTTTTATTTACAAAATCTTCAAATGTTATGTCATTTTCAAAAAGTTCAATTACAAAAATTCTTAATTGCTCTTCCGAGTTTATTAAGTGAGTCGTTATTTTTTGTATCATATTTTCTTGTTCTTCTTCAGCAATCATTTTCTTTGCTTTTGCATAAACACTTTTGCAGTTTTCATCATTAAGGGCAATCCTCTTATGATCTTCAAATGTTATAAGTATTCTTTCCCAATCACGCTCACTTGCATGGATTTGTAATAAAACTCTTAATGCATTTTTTTCATACTCAATATCTGTGTCTTTATCTGAGTAGGTTAATATTTTTTTTGCTATTTTCTTTGCTTTTTCATAATCTCTATCTTTACTTGAGGTATAGTAGTTCATGTCCTTTACAAAATAATTGATGGAATTTTTTATCTTATTTTCATAGAGTCTTATTTTACTATTAATCTTATCATTAGAAAAAATTTTCAGATATTTAGTATGAACTTTCTTTTTTTCTTTTAAATATTTTATTTTATTTTCAATACTGTCATCTTCCTTAACTAGTTTATCTACTAATTGTAAATAAATATTTTTTTCCTTATGCACAAGTAAAGTCAATTCAATACTTTTCCATTCCCGTAAAAATTCTATTTTATCAGCAATTCGTTCATTATTATATTGACTAATTATTTTTTTTGCTTCCTCCCTTAGTATTTCAAATCTTTTTAAATATTTATATATGTTAATGTACTGTTTTGCAATTGAGGTGTCATATGATGTTTCTTTTAAAGCGTTTATTGCTATGTTAATTGCAACTTGTCTTCTTTTGGGACGCTGTTCCATTTTTATCCAATCAAACCATATGTTTTTATTAGTTGGATTGAGCTCTGTAGCTCTACGAAAATTTTCAGATGCTTTAGAATACAAATAAAGAACAGTTTGTACTTTTGCTAACTCATGATATAATCTATAATCTTCAATTCTTTCAATTGCATTTATTAGTGAATTTTCAGCTCCCTTATAATCTAAGTCATTTAAATAGATTTTTAATCTTTCAAGAAATAAGTCAACTTTATCTTTAGAAATCTCCTTATTTAGCATCGCATTTTTAAGTCCAAGTACTTTGTTCTCTATTTCGTCGTAGTCTATATAGTGCTGTTTAGCAAAATTTATAGCCATCTTACTTATTATTATTTCTCCATTAGCACTTTCAGCAATCAACTGATTTGCATAGAGTTCATCAATAATTTGCTCCAGTTTGCCAGAATCAAAGTTACTATAGTTCATTAGAGTTTCTATTGTGATAGGTTCATCTTTTTTACTCCGATTTCTATGTAATGAAGTTATTATTTTAAATATCAACTGTGTATCTGTGTTCAATGATTCATACATATCCTTGAAACTAAATAGGATTATTTCAGACATTCTTTGTTTTTTCTCTTTAGGCGTTTTAGCATCTTCAATACTAGGATAACCCTCAAGTTCTTGAAAAATTTGCCCTCTAGACTTACCTCTGATTAGTTGTCCAATTATAAATTCAATAGCTAGTGGAATTTTTCCAACTCGTTCTATTAACTTTAAGTTCATCTTTTCGGAAGAATTGATGATTTCAAGAATTCTCTTTTCTCTATTATTTTCTGCTAACCATATTAACATATCATAGGCTTTTGTCAGAGAAAGACCTTGTATTTCAATAGGAAAGTCTGCTATCTTTTTTCTTTTTCGTGATGTAGTTAACACTTTTAAATATCTATTATTTCGGCTATATTTATTGAATTTTCTGAGAAAAGTGAAAAAATCGGGATTATTTATCGTCTCCAAGTTATCTAATACAAAAAAGATTTTTTCATCTTTTACAATTTCTTCAAAAAAACTCTTTCGTTCTAGAAAAGGATGTTTAAGGAATTCGGGGAATCCAGCTAATCTAATAGTTTCATCAATTAATATTTCAATTGGCTTATCTTTGAATTCATTTTTTATATTTATTATTTGATTATCTGTTGCAAAGGCATCAAAAACAGTATTCTTCGCTGTAACCCAAACAAGGTAACTAAAATCACCACTTTTAAGCAAATATTCTTTACAGAAATAATAGGCTAGTGCTGTTTTGCCAATTCCACCAATTCCATCTATAGAGGCTATATATGTGCCACCTTCAATTAATTCATCTTTGATTTTTGAAATTGTGTTTTCACGACCAAAAAATTTCATATATGGTTGATTTGGTAAATTGTGAGTTGTTTTTGTATATGTTAGCTCTTTCATTTTTTTATGTTTTGTAAATTATAGGACACTAAAGTGTTCAAGCTGTCTAAAATCTAGAACTTTTTCTTCCTTAATTCATCAACTTAAAAGCACTTCTAAGATTATATATATACTGCAAATATAGTCAAGCTTAACAACTCCACCAAATAATCACAACATTTATTAAATCTTTAGCAATTAATCCACAAAAACCAAAAAAAACGCCTATATTTTGGCTACATACTCCAAAATATAGGCATTCAATTATATCATGCCATCATTTTCCTAGTAATAACGGTTTTCCCCGAAAAGTTATTACTGATAGTCAGCGAGTTATGCATTTTCTGCATGAAAAAAGGGTGTTTTATCCGTTTTTTGAAATAAATATATAACAGATGACACTTTCATAGTAATGGATTATTTCCATTTAAAGAAGTAGCCACTAATAAATTTTCTAGCCAGTGGTCTCTATATCTAAAGCCATTGAGTTGCTCAAAACGCGACTTCACTCCCCCTTTAGCTTTAATGGTTTGGCTACTATAATGGCTAAAATTAATTAAAAGGGCATGAGCTCGCATGATGTCATTGGCACTCTGTATGTCACCATGAAAGTGCTACATAGCACTTAATTTTTTTTTTGTGTTTTCATCAATCTATCTAACATATTAGAGGTTCTACGACAATCTATTTGGTCATAATAAGTCATATATTCCTCTTTTTTAAGACAGAGTTTCAGGGCTGCTTTTTTGAGTGGATTATCAGGCAGGTGTAGGAGTATCCATTCTTCTAAGCGTCTCATTTGTTGGGCAAAACTTTGTTTATTTTCTGCCTTATAAGCTGTCCAAGCCTTTTTTAGTAGTACAGTCGCATAAGGTTGTAATTGTTTAGTCGCTCTTTTGTCTATATTGAGTATGCCATGTAAAAAACAACGAATCAGTGTGGTGTTCTCAAATAAGTGTTCCATTACTTTAAGGGTAGATTTAAAGCCATCTGTATTGATAGTCAATGGTTTATAATCATCTGCTATGCACTTAACTTCTTGTTTAAAGACTTCATAAGCATTCGTTAAGTGCTCAAAGTCAATGGATGGACTAGCGGCTGTACCCAAAAAACAATCTCCACCTACGGTGGTGGCTAAATATATTTTTTGCCCATTTAGCTTGTCATGGTGTTCATCTACAATAAGATGCTCTGGAAGCAAAGACCGCCTTTTGATGCTTGTTCCAACAATGTTTTTTCATGCCCAAAAGCACTCCGCTCGATACCAGAACATGGCATCTTTACCCAACAAAGTGACTACAGCATGATAAGGCACATTATAACGTCGTAGAAACAAACCTTCTGCAACAAAGCTAGTGCTTGCACGTAAATATGGAAACATAAAACAAGGATGTAAGAGGTATTCTGCTTGATTAGATAGTAGCTGAATTCTACGTCTAGGCAAAGCTTGTTTTTGACTTGTTTTACTCCAACCATAAAAACGATAGCCTTGTTGGATAGCAGTTGGAAATAACTCTGGAAAACAGCTAATTAAGTCATCTATATACTTTCTAAATTCAAAACGATTATGTAAAACCTCTGCATAAGAGCGCATGTCGATAGGTAATATAATTGTTTTTGAACCCCTGTTGCTTAAAAGATAATTTTGCATATGACAAAGATGCTGATTATCAAGCAATTAACCTAATTAAAACAAAAATAGAATGTATATGTTTTCCAAGATCCGATAAACTTGATTTTTTACCCCCTTTTTTTTCGTAAATTACTGATTATCAAGCTTATAAAATCGGGGAAATCCGTTACAACTAGTCATTTTCAATTCTCCATTTTCAACTTTCCATTCATCAATCCACCGTCACCCGTATGCCCTCAGAGTGACTGCTAAATTCGGGGGCGTACATGCATTGAATACTGGTGATACCGTTGGAGAAGTCTCCTTTTTGGGCTACTCTTAATGGGTATTCAAATACGTAGGTGCCTTTGTTTAGGTAGCTGATGAAAAAGTTGGTTGCTGCGTCTTTGGTTGTTTCGTAATAGCCTAAGCCGTCTTGATAGCGGTAGCGCGAAATGACGTTAATCGGTTCGAAGCCTGCTGCGCGCATGTCTTTCATATGTACGTATTCCATGGCTCGGTCTACACGTAATTCGATGCGAACTTTTACTTTGTCACCTACTTTTAAGGTGCCTTTATCGCTGATGGCGTTCAATTTTTGACCGCTTTTGCTGTCTTCTACCAAAAACAATTCTTTTTTGATGCTTAAAGGCGTTTCGGCGGCGGTGATTTTGTCCAACTGCTCGAAGTACTGCCAGTAAACGGCTCCCCAGCTTACGCCTTCGTCTTTTTTCTCCACCGTAATATTGCCCATATCGGCGGTGATGTCATCGGCAGACCAAGCGGTTTTAAAGTAGCCTGTGCCTGCTTCTGCTTTGGCTTCGGGCAAATTGTTGGGGTCAATTTTTTGGCTGCCAATTTGGATGTCTACCAATGCGTCTTGTGATAGGAAATCAGTGCCGCGCATCAACAGGGCATAACAAGCTTCTGCCGTTGCTTTGGTGGTTTTCCAATCTTGTGTTTGCTTTTGTTTGAGCAACCAAATTTTCATGGCTTCCACCGATTCTTTATCACCTGCCACCTCGTCAAAGGCTTCTATCAGTAGGGCTTGCGTTTCTATCGGTGCTTGATACCAGAACCAAGCTCTTTGTTCTCCTTTAAAATACATGCCCATTTCTTCATTATGTGTAGCGTTCTGTTTCAAGGATTTTAGAATCTCATTGGCAACTTTGGAATCTTTATTAGTAAAGCGGTGCAGCGCGAGGGCAATCATGCCTTGTGTGTATTTATTGTTATTTAACCAATAAGTTT
>JAHDHV010000381.1 GCA_020631155.1 Bacteroidota bacterium
TTTGGATATTTAGACTTTTGGCTTTTTGGATATTTAGACTTTTGGCTTTTTGGATTTTTGGGATATTTAGACTTTTGGCTTTTTAGATATTTAGACTTTTGGCTTTTTGGATATTTAGACTTTTGGCTTTTTGGATTTTTGGGATATTTAGACTTTTGGCTTTTTGGATATTCAGACTTTTCAAAACCAAATATCATTCAATACATATTATTTTAACAATAAATCAGTTATCTTAAATCTTATGTCTTGAATCTTATATCTATTTACCTAAAAAATAAAAACAAGTGCCATACAAATAAAACCGACCATATATCCAGCATACACCTCTCTCGGTTCGTGAGCATCTACCAATAAACGGCAAGTGCCAACAATACCTGCAATTAGAATGGTCGCCATTAGCACAAAAGAAAGATCGCGTACAGATAGGTTAATGGCAGACAGCACAATGGCAAGCAAACCACCTACCCCAATGGCATGTGCACTGATTTTCATAAAAGCTGCTGTAATAAACAAGGCTGCCCCAACCGCTATGGTTGAGCCAAGCATTACATCGGTAATGGCTTCGTGAAAACTCAATTTATAGAACGCTATAAAGGTAGATAAAAAATAAATAAAGGTAGCAATATATACCAATATACGCTCATTTCGAGTTTTGACATCATAATTGTTGATGAAACCAAGCATCTTCATTAAAGTGATGGTAAACAAGGGGAAAAATATAGAATTTAATACGGTAGTTCGCAAAATAAACAACGAATCGCCTGTAAATACCAAGTCCTTATAAAACAAATGCCCGAATTTATAGGGGTTGCACCATATCAACAAAATCATGGCATAGGTTGGGATAAGAATGGGGTGAAATAAGTACGATATAATATGGGCGAGATATTGTACAAGGTAAGCGACGATATTGGCAATATAGGACATGAACATCATTTTTTTTAATTGTTCTTGCAAAATTACGTCTACTTTGTTACTTCACCAAATAATTGTACATTTTGCAAATTAATTACGAATTACGAATTAGCAATTACGAATTGTTTTTAATTACGAATTAATGTTTTTTTTCCTTTCCTTTGTGCGAAATTTCTACACTTATCAGACTTCTTATACTGTCTGACAACCTTACATCCATTATATGTGGTTAACAAATCTATTCAACGCTTATAAAAAAATCAATCCCAAAGTTTTGTATTTCATTGGTGCAGCCTTTTGTATGCAGTGTATTAATGCATCCTTTTTTTTGATTTTAAATATATTTATGGCTAAAATAGGCTATGGAGACCCCTTTATTGCCGATGCCATTTCTTACCGTTTTTTAGCTTCTTTGTTAATTGCAGTTCCTTTTGGTTTTTTCATTAAAGGCAAACGCCTCCGCCCTATTTTTCAATGGGCAACCGTCTTATTACCTTTGGTTTCTTTTGTGATGGTATATGCTGTTGAGGGGCAGGTAGTCTGGTTGATTTACAGCGCAATGATGGTCTGGGGCATCCTTTTTTCGGTAACACAGATTTCCATTTTACCTTTTATTTTGCGAAATGCCGAATCTGACACACATAGCGAAGCCATTGCTTTACATTTTGCATCTTGGGGTTCATCCATTATTTGTGTCGGGGCAGGTATGGCTTTTTTATCATGGGCAGCTCCCGATTTTTTTACGGATAAACGCCTATTACAATTTTTCAGCTTATTTGGTACAATAGGGATTTGGTTAGCTTATAAAGTGGGGAAAAAAGAAGTTGTTCAGAGAAAAACAAAGGACAACAACATTGGATTTTATGAATACGACTGGCGATTAATTGCCAAAGCCGTCTTTCCCGTTTTAATGATAGCCACAGGCGCAGGCTTAACCGTCCCCTTTTTCAACCTATTCTTTTTCAATGTTTTTGGACTAGATTCGGCACAATATTCCCTTTTAGGGTCCATCACATCAGTATCCGTATTAGCGGTATCACTTTTAGCTCCAAAGGTAAAACAACGCTTTGGTTATGAAGCCATTACAACTACGCAAAGCTTTGGAGTTTTGATGTTAATACTCTTAGGTTCAACCGATTTTCTGAGTGAATATACCATTTATGCCATTTATTTAGCCATTGCGTGTTATGTACTTCGGCAACCCTGTATGAGTTTAGCCAATCCGATGATTTCAGAAATGGTGATGTATTATGTAGGGAAAAAAAATCAGGAAATGTTAAGTGCCATTATCTCCTCTGTTTGGGCAGGCAGTTTGTTTTTTAGCTCCCAAATTTTTCGCGCTTTGCGTGCCTATGAGTTTCGTTATGGTTTGATTTTATATATTACAGCTATCTTATATGTCTTTGGTGTGATTTCGTATTATTTGTTGATTTTGGATTATCGAAAAAAAGAAAAATTGCAGTTGTTGGATCATGTGAAGGGGGAGCATTGAGCTATTTTTTCAAGCCTTTTCTTTTGAAGAAATTTTCTTCTGCTTTCAATGTTCTTTCTATAGCGTTCATTTTCGCATCAATAATCGCCCCCTCTATTTCTGCTTTTGCTTGTGGAGTAGTTATACCACCACGTACTTCCTCAACATAATCCTCTGCAATACTTTCGGTGGCTCCAAGAAGAAGAAAAGTGAAAATCATCAAAAAATCCCCCAAACTCCAATCAAATGCCCATGTTTTTCGCTCAAAATTGTCTTTTATCAAATGTACTGCTATATCCTCAATACTTTCCTTCCATTTTCCCACTCCAATTTTACCGATGCTTTTGCCCCTAAACAGTCCAATTTTTTTCTTTTCAATAAATTCGATGGCTTTGATAGGGCGGTAAGATTTTTTTACCAATAAAGCATAATTAAAATTTTCATTTTTAATTTCTTTTTGTTCTCCATTCAAAAATGTAATCTTCACCCCATCGGAACTAAATGCGAGTTCTTCTATCTCAAACGCTGTTCCCTTAAAATTTTTATACCCTGAAACAGCTATCAAAAGACCTAGTGGGAGGATTAATAAATTCCAAGTCCAGTGTAATTGACTCCAACCCAGATAGATAAAGCCAATTCCCAATATCATGACCAATAAGTGTAATATTTTCTTAGTTCGCTTGTCTTTTCTTTTGTATATCATTTTTTTATGGAATGCATTTATAATAATGTATTATCTATCCTAATTTTCGAATTCTAATCTTACCAGGTTGTATGACTGTAAATGAACCTGATAGTTCTTTTTCAAACCGCTTGATCACTGACATTACTAATTTAGCTTTTTGTTCTGTGCTTAATTCAAAAAGGCGATTTAAAACAATTCCTGAATGAATCATTCTATCTCGATAGACTAACTCACCAAAATCTTTATCTCTAGTCATTAGTATCCTCTCTTCACTATTAGCATAATCTAATACCTGTTTGTCTGTTATACCAGAATCAATTTCTGCAATATACAAGACATCATGCCCATCTTTTCGTAGAGCATGTACAATTTGAAGATCTACTCCTTCATCTGCTACAAATTTCATACAGCTAATGGATAAGTACGTTCTCCTTTGATAGCATCTGCAGCAAACTTTAAAGCTGCCCAGATGGTCTCTTTACGCAACTTTGGATGAGCTTTTATTAAGTCATCAGTCATTTTACCTGCACCTAATTCCTCTAAAATTAATTCTACTGTAATTCTAGTTCCACGAACTACAGGTTTTCCAAACATTATTTTAGGATTTACTTCTATGTATTGCATGTAATTGCCCATATTTATTGCTCTTAATTTTTGGATTATCTTAGAGGCTGTCTTGATTTTGTTTTTGAAGCTGAAAATAATGTATTTTGTTCCCAAATGTAGCTTTTTTTGAGGTACATTTGGGAACTATGTGCCGATAAAAAGGCGAAATTTGGGGGCAAAAGACGCATTTTTTAAGCCAAAGGATGAAATCAAGACAGCCTCTTACATTTCACTTACTTAAAAACTGCTTTTCTAAGCCCTAAGTTCAAATATAAGTATCATTTTTGTCTTTATTTTGGATTAAATAACTACACAAAAGAGGGGCTAACTTCCACATCCGAAATCCACCCTATCATCTTTTACTCGGTGCTATATTTTTTTTTGCCAAAAATAAGGGGTTGTTTGAGTGAATATTTATCTATATTGCCTTTTAATTTCATACATCAATATTTCATTTGATGTAAGACAAACTTCTTTATAAATTAGTTGTTATTTTACTAAGATAAACACCTATTCTAAAGTTTTTCACATAAACAATGATAGAATACCAAATAAAACTACCAGAAAACCTTCATATGACTAACTTTGATTTGAATATGTTGGTTGCTTCCAAACTATTTGAGGATGGCCGATTAAGTTCTGGACAAGCCTCTGAAATAGTTGGAATATCAAAGCGAGCATTTGTAGAGCTTTTAGGAAAATACAATGTTTCTCTGTTTGGATATGATTATGAAGCCTTAGAAGACGATATCGCCAATGCCTAATCAAGTAATAATTGCAGACACTAGCGCACTAATTGCCCCACTATCATCTTTTATTCGGCTCTATATCTTTATTCGCCAAAAGTAAGGGTTTGAATTGCTCCATATTGATGGGCTTGAAAACCTTATCTTTTCTAGGCGGATATTTTGTTAAATGTCTTTTAGGGCGCACTGGTCTTTTTTCAAAACCACCACCGCAGTTTGGGCATACATTTTCCATTATATTTTGCACACAATCCACACAAAACGTACACTCAAAGGTGCAAATCATCGCTTCGGTGCTGTCAATGGGCAAGTCTTTATCGCAATTTTCGCAATTTAATCTTAGTTCTAACATAATTTTATTTTAATAGATATAAGACATAAGATATAAGACAGGAGATAATTAGTTTACTATCAAATGTTTATAAGAAACCCAAACATTGTTTATTACTCAACTAAGTGCCAAGCACTATTTAATTGTGCACAATTTTGTGCTAAAGTATTAAAAATGAGCAGTTTAATCTTTTTCTGTTGTAACATTAATTTTGTCTAGGTACTTAATTCAGCCATTTTGACCACCTTATTTTCTTGAAATTCTTCGGTCAAATTATAGATTCTACCTAGTTTTTGGGAGGCAGATATAAAGCTAATAAATGAACAAAGTTCAGAGATTTCCTGTTCGCTAAACGCTTCTTTTAGGATGGTGAAATGCTCGGCAGTAATGGATTTATGGTCTAAAGCGTACAGCTCGGCAAAGCCTGTTGCCAACTGCTCTCGGATATTTTCCTTTTTCAAATTTGGTCGTCCAGCCTTCACCATACAGTACTCACATTCATTGCCAAAGGCCAAAGTACGCCTAACTTGCTCCAATAGTGCAGGATGCAAAGAGGACGCTTCGATAACAATATCTTCGAGCTTTACCCATTGCTCCAAAATACCGATATTATGTCCAATCAATTGTTCAAATGGGGAGTTGCCGTTGTTTGAAAATGCAATATTTGTCATTGTTTTGGATTTTTGGATTTTTGGATTTTTGGATGTTTAGATTTTTGGACTTTTGGATGTTTAGATTTTTGGACTTTTGGATGTTTAGATTTTTGGACTTTAGTAATTAGTGCTCTACGAATCACGAATCCACGAATCACGAATCCACGAATCCACGAATCACTGATCTACGAATCCACGAATCCACGAATCCACGAATCCACGAATCCACGAATCACCTACTGTACAAAGTTCCCTGTTTATTTTGAGATTTGAAAATGGAATCCTTCGTGAAAAGGCAAAATTTCCGTTTTTTCCTGCTATTTTTGCGGAAAGACATTGGATTATGATAAAAGACCATTTTGATAAGGAGATATTGAATTTATTGCGGCAAAATGCGCGATTGTCCTATGTTCAGATAGGGAAAAAGGTAGGTTTATCGGCAACGGCGGTGGCGGAGCGAGTAAAAAGGCTGGAAGAAGATAAGGTTATCCTGCAATATACGGCGGTTATTAACCCTAAAAAGGTCGGCTATTCGCTATCCGTTTTTATTTCGATTAAATTTCATTCGGGCAAACTCCCAAAGTTCCAAAAAAAGCTAGACAA
>JAHDHV010000382.1 GCA_020631155.1 Bacteroidota bacterium
ATGTCTATTTAAACAGTATTTTGCCATTCCCTAAATTCTTGACACACTCAAATTAAATGACCTTTAAATTTACTATAAGATTTTGATAATGAATTGCTTATTTTAAATTTTTATATCTTAAATCTACTTTTTAACAAAAGAATTGTTAGAACAATAATAGCTTTACAGAGACTCAGCAGCTTTTAGTTGTTGGGTCTTTTTTTTGTTTTTTTGGGGGAGAAAAATCAAGTTAAGTGCCAAGCACTAATTAATTGTGCACAATTTTGTTCTAAAGTATTGACTTTCAGTTTTTTAATCAAATAAAGAGCCCTGTTTAATTATTGTGTAGTACTTATGAAACAACTTTTTCAGGCTTATAAACATATACCCAAAAATGATGTAAAGTCAAATCAGAGCCATCTACTCTTTTGTGTTTGGATAGGAGTTTAGCTGTTGTTGTGTTAAAATATACTTTTTGAAGTTGTTCAGATTCATCCCATTCAACATCTTTAATCCATTGGTTAATTGTAGGCAGCCAATGCTCAAATTGTTCTTTTTTGACAAATGCAATTAGTCCATTTTCAGGAAGTAGTTCTAGTTGATGATCTAAGCCATGATTGCCATCTTTAAATCGTTGTATTCCGCCACTTTTCCCATAAACATATTCATATTTCTTTCGTTTAGACTTTTTACCACGTATAGGAGTAGGTAGCAATTTTGCTTCAATTGTAAAGAGTAAAACAGTGCCTTTATGAACACCTATATCAACTTTAAAGCTCCCTTTTTGTGGAATTTCACGCTGAAAAACAAAAGAATATGCTTGACGATTATTCATAAAAAGACAAAAAGCTATTGTATGTTGATCTTCATTTTTTTTTATCTTTAATAAATTAGCAAATTCATCTGATGTAGAAAATTCTGGTAAAGTTGTTTCAATATGTCTTATCAACTTTTGAAAGACCTCGTTAGGTTCAAGTTGGTTAAAGGTATCTAATCCATTCATTTGATAAAATTTAGTAGCCAGCTTTTCTTAAATCCATAAATGTATCATCTGCATCTCTTAGTGCAATGGAAGGAAGCCAATAACGCCTTGCATTAGGTTTAATAAAAAACACACAATCATAGCCATTCACATGATTATATAGCCTTATTATTCTTTTAAATAGTACACTTTCATTGGCTGTTTTGTTGTTAATCAAAGTTTGTATGTCATCATCTATGATTTCTTGGTGATTATAGAGCATATTTAAACCACCATCTTTACCAAAGCCTAGTTGATAAATCGTAAACATAGGTGTTTGTGTAATCTCTCCAATTTGCCATGATTTACCATTTTTAGCATAAATATCATTTAGTTCTGAACAGAAAATTGCTCCGAATTGTCTCAATTCATTTGTTGTAATTTTTTTATACAATTCCTTAGCTTTTCCATTCATTGACTTTCCCAAGTGTATATAATACTTTAGTACATCATCTTGCAATAGTTTTTCAGCTTTAGAAAGTTCAAGATAAGTTAAATTATGAGGATAGGGTAATTGCTCTATATCTTCTTGATTAATTTCGGTATCTCTCAAAATAAGGTAACTGCCACTATTTACTAAAGCAGATAGTTGATAAAGTGAAGCAAAATCTGTTTTTATAGCTTTAAAGATATTATTTAATACTTGTTCTGCTTGCTTAGGGGCACTAATACCTAAAAAATCTCTATTAAAATATAAATACTTCTTGAAATATTTTCTTATAAATACTATAGGTATATTTTTTATGCCCAATGTATAATCAATAACAAGAAAAGGAGCAGCATACAAAAGCTTATTTTTAAATTTGCTGCTTTCAATAGTAATATTATAATCAATTGTAGCTTGATTATTAGAAATATCTATTATTTGGTCCTGATTATCAAGTTTTAATTGTTTGCCGCCCTCAAAACCTCTAATCCACAACCAGTTTTCATTTTCTTTCTTTTTTTCCTTAAAAAACTCTTTCAAAGTTCTCAATAAACTCAAACGATAAATCAAGTGAAATAACCGACCGCCACCTAATAAATTTACTTTCCAAATAAAATGTTTTTCATCATCTACTGCCCATTGCCAAGGCACTTGATGGTAGTCATAGTAATCAATTTCAAAGCCTAGTTTTTTTTCACTTAGTAATGTTTGTTTTACAATAATATGCTCAATAGTACTATACTTAGAGAGCTGATTATTAACAATAAGGGAAAGGACTGGAGTTCTTCCCTTTTTAGATTCTTTTCTTTTAAATAATTTTTCTCTCAGGTATGTAAAATCAATTATTTTTTCGACTGTATAATTGGTAAAAATGCGATTTCGATAAATTTGATTAGTCTTTGCTTTATTGTATAAAAAGACACTTGATGGAATAATCATACAAATCTTTTTGCCAAAAAATAAAGCCCCTTCTAAGAATTTTAAAGCTAGTTTATTCCCTGGTACCTTTTGCTCAAACAACTCCTTTACATCTTCATTAGGAATATCTCCCTTTGAGGATGGATTAAAAGGTGGGTTGCCAATGACTAGATCAAACTTCTGTTGGGATTCTTTAGCTATAAACGCCCAATCCGAAAAGTTACCTTTTTTAATATTCCTTCTTTGAAGATCACTAAATTGTAGTTTATTCCAAATTTCTTTTGGAGATAATTTATCCAATAGTGCAATAGTTAAACTAAAAATACTAACTAATACTGCTGTTTCTTCGATATCAACTCCAAAAATATTACCTTCTAAAATCTTTTTAACTACCTCACTATTAGGGTATATTATATTTTTATCAGTATTATTGTTATTATTAATCATCCACCATTGTAGTAGTCTTTTGTATGCAGCTACTAGAAATGCTCCAGAGCCACAAGCAGGGTCTAAAATAGTGAACTGCTCCCCTTTAAACAACTTAGCATCGTCTAAAGGCATCACCTCATCAACCAACATATTCACTAAAGGAATAGGTGTATAGACTACTCCTTTTTCATTAGTCCCTATAAAATTTTCGTATATTGTACTAATTAATTCAGTAGGTAAATGATTAAAACTATATTGCTTCCAGAGAAAACCCTGTTTTGTAGCTAAATCCACATCTGCACGAAGGAATTGAGCTAATATATTTAAATCAGCCTTTAGTATATCCTTTTTTTCTTGTTCATCAAATTGATTAAATATTTTTCCATTAAATTCATCTGCTAATTTATCTAATATTTTTAGATGAACCTTCTTTTTAATGGCTTCTGAATACTCTTCGCTTTCTATATGATGTATTTTGTAAATTTCTTTTAAGGTATGTTTGCCATCATCATCTTTGATTTCTTCTAAAAATTTAACCAAAATAGAAATCACCAAAAGCTTATCTATTGTAGTAGGCGGTAATACAATTTGAGGATTTTTGAAGAAGTCTTTACGAACTTCCATTAAGTACTTTTCCAGAAAATAATAAGGTGTACTACCTTCATCTATTTTATCTTTAAATTTATCTTGTTCCCAAAAAGTGCCACTCTTGAATAAATGAGCCGCAAATCTTTGGTCATTAAACTGTGTTAGTGCCTTTGATACTAATCTTAGATTTTCATCATCCAATGTGAGATTTTTCTTCACTCTTTTAGCAGGTCGCCGAGCATTGATGATGTCAATTCTGCTATCACTTTGAATAACATAAACTTCACTTTTACCAGCACTCCATAAGGCAGCATGAAGTTTTATATGTTCTTCACTATTGAAAAAGTTGTTTTTTGTTTGAAAAATACAAATAACAGGTTCAGAATGATAATGTGTCTCTATATTTTCTATGTCCTTATAAAATCTTCTAAAAAAAACAGCCTTAGGTTTAACAGGAAGTTTTTGACATTCCATAAGATATAGGTATTCTATATTGTTTTTTGTATTAGAAAAATCATCACAAAAAACCAATCCA
Source organism: Bacteroidota bacterium (assembly GCA_020631155.1). Classification (GTDB taxonomy): domain Bacteria; phylum Bacteroidota; class Bacteroidia; order Chitinophagales; family UBA2359; genus JAHDHV01. Next base: position 3,898 of record JAHDHV010000382.1, read on the forward strand.
TTTTCTTCTGTAAACCCTAAGTTATGGAGTGCTTTCATTTTTAATTAAATTAAATTCCTGCTTACAAATATAGCTAATTTACCCGAATAATTAGTATTATGACAACATTTTTATTTTTTTATAGTTTACTTTTTTTATTCCTTCCCCACAATCTCCAACAATGCATTTGCCAAAACAACCTCCGTTCCTGCCAAGCCTGTGGAGCAAAAAAGCGTTGTATCCGAATCATTTTGTCTGCCCAACTGTGGCTTATCCAATAAGTCGCAAAGGTTGTACATCCGTTCTTTGATGATGGACTTGGACAAAAAGTAAGGTTTTGTATAACCTTCTACCTGCGCTTTAGAATCGGTGATGATGACGTTGGCAAGGCTCGCTATATCAGCAGGTAATTCGCTGGCGTTTGCTGCTTTCGGACCGATAGAACTAATGTGCGCGCCCTGTTTCAACCATTCCGTTTTTAAAATGGGTCGTCGGCTGTTGGTCGTGCAAAGAAGCACATCCGCATGACGGGCAACGGCTTCCGCACTATCTTTGATTTGAAATTCAATGCCTAATTGTTGAGACATTTTTTCGGTAAATTGCAACAATCGCGCTTTGGTTCTACTATAGATGTGAATATCAGCGAAGTTTCGGACTGCTAAGGCTGCTTCTAGGTGTTTTTCCGCCTGAAAGCCTGCGCCAATAATGCCTAATGTATCTACTTTTTTTGGGGCTAAATAGTTGATAGCCACGCCATTGATGGCAGCAGTCCGCAAGCGTCCAATGGCACTACCGATGACCAAACCTTTAAATGCGCCCGTTTCCGCACTATAGACGACCACCAATTGCTGATGTTCAGGTGAGCTATAAGGAAAGGTATCATATACGCGAAAACCGATGACTTTTTCGATGGCTTTGGCTGCACCTACAGTAAATACAAGCGCGCCTTCATTGGCATTTACCCGAAAGCGTGGCGGTGCTTCTAAGGTGCCGTTTGCCATTTCCTGAAAAGCAATTTCCATTTTTTGGATCGCTACAGGCATTGTTAAATATTGTGCAACGTCTTGATCAGTAAGTATTTGGTAGGGCATTGGGGTATTTTATAGTAGCGAAAATTCATGGATTTTCGTTACAAGGTTTTTTATTTTAAAATAAATTATATTGTATTTTTTTAAGAAAAAAAACTGTCATTATAGAAATCATCAAAAAAAACACATCCAAAAGTCTCAAGTCTCATATATCCTGTCTCCCATCTAAAAAATCAATCCACCTCAACAGTTTCAACAATAAAAAAACCATCTTCGCCTTGTTTTTGGTAAAGCGGCATCAAAATCAGTCCATCACAGGGAGAAAGTACTTTGCCTTTTACATCATCTGCTAAATGCTCACCTTCTTTAATAGCTTGAAAATTTTTATAACCTAAACGCATCACAAATTGGTCTTTTTCAGTAATGGCATGACGATAGCGAAATTTAACCATACGAGGCAAACCTCGCCCTCGCTCCTTTAATAAAGCCTCGTACTTTTCAAAATTGGGAATGTCCTCCGCTTTCATACAGCCAATTGTACACAATGTTATCCAAATAGCTGCCTCCATACGATCGGCAGAAGCAGGATTTTGATGCTGCCCTGCTTCCAGACAAAAAGAGGCCATATCTTGCTCGCTAAAATAGTGTAGTGTAGTCCCATTAATTACTTTTTCCAGACCAATGATAACAGGCAAATGTAAGGCAAGGGCAATCTCTTTACTTTTGTTATGACTTGGCGCAATGGTATAGGTGCCGCCGCGTGCAGAGGTCGTATGTAAATCCAACATCACATAATCGGTATGCTGTAAATTGTTGCGCGAGCGAATGTAGTGATAACGAGTTAATAGTTCCTTTTGTTCAATATCTTCGGGGCTCGTGAGTTCGTGTTTTTTAGCACGTTCAATGCGTGCAATATTTTCAGGAAACCATTGTCGGTTGAGGTCTTTTTCCAAAAAACGCACTCCTTGTTGTAATGCTTTAATGTTGCCTGCGATGCCTGCAAAAAAACCGTTGAAAGTGGGTTTGAGGCGTTTGAGTTTGGCAAAAACGCGTGTTAAAGCTTCGATGCCTGAATACTCGTTTCCGTGTATACCACCA
>JAHDHV010000383.1 GCA_020631155.1 Bacteroidota bacterium
AAGGAATAACTTTTCTTAGAAAAGAAAAAAAATGGTTGGCCATCAACAAAAAAGGAGAATGTGTGAAGGGCTGCCCTTAATAACACAAAAACATAACAGGGATGAGGTTCCACCTCGTTCCGAACCAAAATCGTAGTATAGCTACACTATTCTTATGTATATGTGTTATTGCCAATAATTTTTTTCTTATCTTTGGATAAAATTAATGTATTTTTGGATTTATGAAAAAGATAATTATTTCAGCAATACCTATAAGTATTTCCTTAGCTATTCTTTACTTTGGCTATCAAAACTATACACTAAATGAGTGTAAAACCTGTTTAGAAACAGCTGATTTTGCTTTCAAAGAGGCGGATTATGATAGTGCCAAAAAACTTTATAAAAAGGCAACTATGTGTGGTTCTACACATGACAGAGCTATCGCAGGTTTAGTAGCATGTAAAAATGTTAAAGAAAATTCCGAAACTAAATCAAGTTATAAAACAACTTCAACATCTAAAGTCAAATCCCCCCAACCGAGCTCGCCTAAACAAAAGTCACAATCTAAATCTTTTTATACAACAACTTCATCTAAAGTCAAACCTCCTGAATCAAGATTACCTAGGTCAGAGCCACAATCAAAGTCCTTCCACACAACTAAGTCAAAAGTATCATTTGAATCAACCTATACAATATCGCAACTCCATAAAAAATTTGGGCATCAGTATGATTATATGGATAATGATATTAAAGATAAACTAGTTGTTGTTAGAAAAGATGAAAAATATGGATTTATCAATACACAAGGCAAAGTACAAATTCCACTGATTTATGATGGGGCTAAGTCTTTTAGTGAAGGATTAGCTGTTGTTTATAGAACAGATATGTTGGGATTTAAAAATATACAAAGAAAAGTAACCGCTTCCCTTATTTATGATTTTACTTTGTCTTTTCAAAATGGTACAATTAAAAAGAATAGGAAATATGGTTTTATCAATACAAAGGGAGAAGTAGTAATTCCATTAATTTATGATTATGCTTATTATTTTAGTGAAGGATTAGCTATTGTTAGAGAAGGTAGTTTTAAAAATGGAAAATATGGTTTTATTAATAGACAAGGGAAAATACAAATTCCATTGATTTATGATGATGCTTTTCCTTTTAACATGGGATTAACTCGTGTTAGAAAAGATGGAAAATCGTTTACTATCAACAAAAAAGGCGAATGTGTGAAAGACTGCCCTTAACACAAAAGCTTGTTTTCCAAAACCTTCTGTATTTTGCATTTGTTTTTTTTAAAAAAAAACAACCCCATGAACAAAATAATCACACAACACCAATCACAATTAGATCAACTGTGTCAAACCCATCAAATCAAACAGCTTTTTGCCTTTGGTTCAGTATGCACAGATGATTTTACAGATGGCAGCGACATTGATTTTTTGGTTTCCTTTTTGCCAATGGAAGCCGCCGATTACGCCGATAACTATTTTACCCTTGCCGATAAACTCGAAGCCCTTTTTAATCGCCCCGTAGATTTAGTAACCAATAAATCCCTACACAACCCCTATTTTATAGCCGCCATCAATCAGACTAAAACCCTTTTGTATGAATCTTGAATTTGATTATTTTCAGAGTTCAAAAGGGTACACAAAAGCCATCACTTTTGTCTAAAAGCCTTTTAGTTAGGATTTACAAAAAAGAAGCGCAGGCAGGTCAAAAATCGGTAGCAAAGCGCAGCCTTGTAGCGCAGGAACGATATTTTTGACAAGCGTTTTTGCTTACTTTTTGGGCGAATGCAAAAAGTAAGTCGCCGAAGGCAATACTGGAATTTCAGACAATATTTTCGGCGAGGGGTTCCCGATGATTTAAACACATTTACACAGTAAACAAACTGCTTCTTTAATTTGTACACCTTTTTGAATTTCAAAATAGACTTAAAAAAATAACAGGGATGAGGTTCCACCTCGTTCTAAACCAAATTCGTAACCTCTGGCTACACCAATTCAAAAATTCACTAATCCGTACAGACGTGATTAATCACGTCTCCACCAAAAATCACCACCGATCAAAAAACCACACATCTTACAATCTTAAATCTTATGTCTTATATCTAAACAGAAAATCATGAACAAAACAGTCATTGTCCTAATACTACTCACACTATACACAACAAACATAGTCGCCCAAGACCACATCAACGGCACAATAGACGACATTCGCGACTTTTCCACAGTCGTTTCCGTACCGATGGAAATGCCCGATGGCGTAAAACTCATGACAGACGTATACCTACCCATTATGAGCGACTCCTTAATGGTAGAAGTAGATTTGGCAGGGCTAAAAGTCACTCTAGAACTGATTCCCAAAGGAACGCAGCTAATCATTTACGACACTCTCCACAATGCCCCGAATCCGAATCCCTATCAATTGCCGATGGTATTTACCAGAACACCCTACAATAAAAACGGGCAGTCAGAAGTCGGCAATGTCATCAATATTTTGGGCTATGCCTTTGCCGTTCAAGATATGCGAGGGCGTTATGCTTCTGAGGGGGTATACTTTCCGATGTTAAGTGATAGTTGGGATAAGTCGCCCTATCACCCTGATTTTGACCACATTGCAGACGTTACAGAATTGGACGATCCCAAAAATTCCAACAAACACGAAGACGGTTACAACAGCATCCAACCCTTGCTGGAAATCACCAGAGAATACGACCTAGACCAAGACGGCACCATAGACGTAACTGCGCCCATCTGTAATGGTTCTATTGGTATGTTTGGTGCGTCCGCTTTGGGCAACACCCAATATCAAGCAGCCGCCGCCCACCGCATTGACCCAACAAAAGATGGCTTAAAATGCCTTTTCCCCATCGTTGCCACCAACGACCATTTCACCAGCACAGGCTACAACAATGGCGTATTGCGAGAGCGTATTGTTACGGGCTGGGTGCGAAGTCAGGTCTACGATTTGGACGATGATTTGGTGGCAGTAGACGAAAATGTACAGGATGATGTACATACCGCAGCCGATTATAATTTGGCGGATCGCTTTGAGGTTGCCGAAAAATGCATTGACCATTTTTCCAGTCAAAGATATGGTAATTCCCCTGCATCAGCTTATCCAAATAGCGGAATGAGGGTAGAAATGGATGCAACACTCGCTCCTGTTGATGCGAATGGTGATGGCGATGCTAATGGACAATTTAGCCGTTACAGCAATATGGAAGTGCCGATGTATCACCTCTCAGGCTGGTGGGATATTTTTGTCAATGGTCAAATTCAAACTTACAATCGCATTATGGAAAATTTAAGCGATGAATATGGCCATAAAAAATTGCAAAAATTAATCATCGGCCCCTATGCTCACCAAACAACAGGCGCGACCAAAACAGGCGATATGACCTATAAAGCCAATGCCTCAGACATCATCGGCGTTGATTTGAATGACATTGATATTGATAATATTGATGTGCCAAGTATTTTGAGTTCCGAAGTGATTGCTTGGTATCGCTACAATTTAAATTACAAACAAGGGCTAGGCGAGCCCAAAGTTTTGATTCCCGAAAGTGATAAATGGCAAAATCTAGGATTGGGGCAGGCGCGCGTACCAGCAGAAGATTTTATCATTAAATATGAAGATTTGATTAACTTTTTGGCAGGTGTATCCGATTTGCCACCTGTTAAAGCGGATTTGATTATTTTAGGCGGTTCAGATACCAGTCGTATTGAGTATAAAATTCCACCCATTGAAAGTTTATCGGAAGAATTGGGTTTCAATGTAAGCGAACCCGTAACAGGTATTCCATTTAAAGAATTTGAGGATGTGCCGAATGTGCGTTTCTACGTAGTCGGCCCCGTTGATGATGGCGTTCCAGAGAATGAAAATGTCGGCAATTACTGGTTTGCATCCGATATGTTTCCCCTCACCGAAGCCGAAGGCATCAACCCAACGCCTATGTATCTACATGGCGATGGCAGTTTCAACTTCAACGAACCCTATCAAGAGGAAGCGACTTTGAGCTACACACACGACCCGAATAATCCAGTCTTGACGGTTGGCGGTGCGAATATGATAGTGGATAAAGTAGGAGAAGACGGCACTTTAAGCGGAGGTTGTTGTAGTCAGGGGCAGATGAATTTGGCAAATGAGCAATACGCAACTTATACAATGGAGAATGAAGGCGTATTGCAATTTGTGAGTGAGCCTATAGCAGATTCCGTTATGATAGCAGGTTTTCCGAAGGCAAAAATTTATGCATCCTCCACACCCGAAGGTGCAGAAAACGGACCGACTGATACCGACTTTTTTGTGCGAATTTTGGATGTATATCCCGATGGTAGAGAGTTTTTTGTGGTAGAAGGGGCGGTTAATGCGCGAGCTAGGGAATACGCGAAAAGCATTGTACAAGGGGAGGAGAATATCAATGCTCCATACAGCAATATCAACGGTGGCGAGGTCTACGAATACGAGTTTGAACTGCTACCAATTGCTTATGTTTGGGGCAAAGACCACAAAATTAAAATTCTCATCAGTAGCAGTAATTATGATCGCTATCAAGTGAACGCCAACCTGCCAATGGAAGACGGCGATTTCTTTAGACGAACTCCCAATGATGGACAAACTTACACCTACAATGGCGAAGAAATGAGCCCAAGAAAAGCCGTACAGCGCATCTATAGCTCGCCCTGGTACCCCTCGCAAATTGAACTGCCTATTTACCAGCAAATATTTGTGGATGTCAAAGAAACTATTGCAGACAATACCGATTTAGCCATCAATATTTACCCTAACCCAACAAAAGATCAGGTACATATTTTTCCTTCAAAATCAGCTGATTATACCCTGAAAGTTAGCAATATGTTAGGGCAAATTATACATGAGCAAAGTTTTAATCAGCGAATTAGCATTCCTGTTAAAAACTATCCCAAAGGCATTTATTTATTTGAAATCAACAATCAACAACAAACAAAAATCGAAAAGGTGATTGTTGAATAGATATAAGATATTAACGTAGAGGCACAAGATTTTGTGTCTCTACAAATTGCACCTCCACAATTCGGACTGTTCCCATCAATGCCCATTCGCCTGTCGCATTTTTTCACCACAATATTTGCAATACACCGCATCAAAATCGTGTCCCTCCTCGCTGCAATGATGGCAGGAACGCGTATTGACCTTTGCATCCTGTTCTGCCTGCGCCAATTCCACAGACACGATGCCCGTAGGTACTGCAATAACACTATACCCAACCAGCATCAACACCGCCGCAAAAAACTGACCGATGGCCGTAATTGGCGCAATATCACCGTAACCGACTGTCGTAATCGTTACGATTGCCCAGTAAATACTTTTGGGAATACTGCTGAAAGTGGGATTCTGGTCTGCTTCGATGAGGTACATGATAGAGCCAATAATCATGGCTGCGGTCAGCACTGTGCCCAAAAAAACAGTGATTTTAACGCGGCTTGCCTTGAGTGCGGTCACCAAAATAAGGGATTCGCCTAGATAACGCCCCAATTTAAAGACCCGAAAAATGCGGAGTAGACGCAAGGCACGCACGACCATAAAATACTGTGTGCCTGCAAAAAATGGACTGATATAGGTAGGTAAAATAGAAATCAAATCTACGATGCCATAGAAGCTTTTCATATATTTCCACGGCTTCTGCACGCAGTAAATTCGCAAAAGGTATTCAATAGTAAAAAGGATAGTAATGATCCATTCTAAGGTATGAAAAAAAGCTTCATATTCTTTGGCAATAGAATCAACACTTTCAATCATCACTACCAACACACTAAATACAATTAGTACCAGTAGCGATATATCAAAAACCTTACCTGCGGGCGTATCTGCCTCGAACATGATTTCATGTAAAATGTCTTTTATCGTATAGTTGTGAAAATCATTCATTATGTAAAATTAATTAGTGTGTGTCAAGAAAAGAGGGAAATCGTATAATAACAGCTATTTCCCTTAATCTTAAAAAGT
>JAHDHV010000384.1 GCA_020631155.1 Bacteroidota bacterium
CAATGTTTGTTGTGATTATTATAAGAAAAAAAAACACAGAAATAAGCAATTTGGGACTTTGCCTAGACAAGAAATAACACAAACCAATGCTTTTTTGCAACAAGAAGAATATCAAGAAAAAGAATTGAAAATAGCTGCGGTGAATTATGCAATAGATACAACCTTGACCGAAGAGCAGCGCAAGGTTGTGCGATTAGAGCTAGAAGGCTTTTCGATCAGCGAAATAGCAGAAAAGCGAAATAAAAAATACTCTGCTATTACAAGTTTGAAGAATAGAGCAATTAACACATTAAGAAATAGCATATTAAACACCTAAACCCTTAAAAATAGTAAACTAATGAAAGTTATTAAAAACAATACCATTGCTTTTTGCGAGCAATATGATGAACAGACATTTTTAAATTATATTCAACAAAAAATGACCACAAGTGAAAAATTAATATTTCAACAACATTTAAATAATTGTTCTTGTTGCTCTAATTGGGTTGAGGATATGAACGAATTTTTTAATGATGAAATACAATGCGAGATTATAGAAGATGAATACACCCAACAAACGGAAGTTTACCTCTGTCAACTGACTCAAAAACAGCATAAACAATTGATTTTTAAGCGTTTTAGGTGGAATATAAAGCAGATGTTTCAGCAGTGTCAGGGAGCAATAAGCGACTTTTTTACAGCTTTGTTTGCCCCTAAACGTTTAGCATTTATGAGTAGTTTGGCAGTCATATTGTTATTTGTTAGTTTGTTTTTTTCTCCATTAGATAAAAATACACAAGAAGTTGCTTTATCAGTGACTACTGAAACCACTAATAGTAGTGAAAATATTACTGATAAAGATAAAAGTGTGTTTGATCCAGAAATTAGATTGTCAGAAATTACACTTACAACTAAGCCAAAAGAAGACTTTTTAGCAATAAATGCATCAATAAAAGATTTAGAGACAGATGAAGTATTTTCTAGAAGTAGAGATAATAGGTTGCAAGACAGTCCTAAATCAATTTTTTAATTTCCCCTGCCATTTCTCCACCAAATCCTGCCCGAGCAATGCGCTAAGTTCTTCTATTTCGGGTTGAAATTGAGTATCAAGTTGTTGGCGTAGTTGGGGAGATAGGGGCGGTCTTTCTTCATAAACCGTATTCCATTGCCAGAGGGTGCTCAATATTTTTTGGCGCAAATTTCGAGATGGCAGCAGCAATTTAGCCGTCTTAATCAAAGCTGCTGGACGTGCTTTCAGGAAATTTCGCAAAGCTGTATTGCGCGTTTTTTTGTTGGCATTAATGCGTTGATAAGTTATGGGAAAATCATTTTCAAGATTTAAAAATTGTAATATTTCCACATGAATTTCCTTTGTTTTTTTGATAAAATCTTCAAAAATAATCACTTTTACCTGCTCTTTTCCAAATACCTCAAAGTAACGGGTTAACTGCTCTGTAAAATGCACTACTTCCGAATAATACAAAGCTTCATACGGACAGCCAATTAGCGGTGGTAGTCGCCGCCCCTGCCTACGGTCTGACTCTGCGGCGAGGGCTTCTCCAAAGGATGCTATGTTTTCATTGCCATTGTAAAACTGTTGACTATGAAGGGAATAGAGTAAATCGGTAGGATTTCGCAGCAGTATGATAATTTTTGCTTCGGGTGCAAAACTGTAGATTTCCTGTGCTGCTTTTTTGGAATATAAATACCAAACGGAGGCATCGCCAATGGCGGTTTCTTGTTGCACATTTTTATAAAGCGACAAATAATAATCAAGGCTAGGCCGAGGCTGTCGAAAGGTGAAATCACTTCCAAAAAAGTACAATTCTTTGGGTGGCAAATACACTTGCGGATGCCGTTTTAGGTATTCGTAGAGGGCAGTAGTGCCACATTTCGGTGCTCCGACAATAAAAAAGTTAGGTTTGTTCATTGTTTGCTTAGTTAAAGGCAAAAGTTTTTATGGATTTTTGGATTTTTGGATTTTTAGCTGTTAGAAATTAAGTACCAAACACTAATTAATTGTGCACAATTTTGTGCTAAAGTATTAGAAATGAGGAGTTTAGTCTTTTACTATTGTAACATTAATTTTGTCTAGGTACTTAACTATTTAAAAATACAACAACAACTAAAGCCTTCGTTACAGAACTCACCTAAAAATAGTTGGTATCAATAAATTTGCCCAAATACGAATCACTGATCTACGAATCACAAATCCACGAACTGTTTGGTTGAAAAGTACAATATTTGCAACAGACCATAATTCACCAATTTTAAACATACACAAAAACGCCATATACTTCATTAAAAAGCATATGGCGTTTTTCTCAAAGTAAAGATTTATTATTAAAAAAATCTTAAATCTTATGTCTCCATTCTTATATCTTATACCAAAAACAGGATAAAAGCAAAAGTTGTTAAATTTTTTATTTGTTTTTATCAGTGTAGCCAAAGGCTAGGAATTTAGTTCGGCGCGAGGCAGAGCCTCACACCTATTAACTTACAGGGGCGAGGTTCCACCTCGCGCCGAAGCAAACCTTATAGGCTTTGGCTATAAAAAATTAGGATTCTAAGCTGTTTTTGGTATAACTAACGTCTAAATAATTTAGAACTGTTTTGGCCTTGTAAGTGTTGAGGTACATAAATTTCTTCTACAACATCAACATATTGCCCACTACACTTTACTCTAAACTCTACCCGCCTATTTAATTGTCTTCCATCAGGAGCATCGCCGCCGCCTACTTGATTTTTTGCAATTGGGCTGTCCTCTCCAAAGGTTAACTCCGAAATTTTACTAGGACTAATACAGCCTTTGCTCAATAAATAGTTGACAGCAGAGTTTGCACGTCTTTTGGCAAGTGCATCATTGTATGCTTTGCTACCTTTAGAATCAGTATGAGCATGAACTTCTAATGTACAATCAGAATTACTTTGCAAATACTCACACAATTCATCTAAGCGATTTACACTTTCAGGACGCAAATCAGAGCGATCAAAATCAAAAAAGATGTGCTGCAAACGAGCAGGCATCGGAGCTGGCTCTGGTGGCGGTGGCGGTGTAATCACTACTTTAGGTGGCGGTGGAGCTGGTTTAGTTATCACCGGTGGAGCAGCAGGTTGCGCGCAACTAGCAGGGCAATTCGCTCTTGCTTCTGCCAAATTGATGATGCGTGCATACTGGAAACCTTTAGACAATACATCGCCTAAAGCTGCTTCCGCAGAACCTAAGTCACTGAAATTGCCGTGATAGTACTTAATGTAGTTCGGTTTTCTTTCCATTCGTACATTGTTCACACCTCGTGCAGAAAAATGAGAATTGGGAACGACATCCTTGTATGCAGCAACCTGTACGGTGTATTGTGCAAGACTGACATCAACATTGAACAGAAGCAGTGCGACCATACAAAGAATACCGCCTGTTAACTGGTAAATTCTTTTCATGTGCTTGTTTATTTGTTAAGAAAATATTTTATATATGTCTAATTTACGGCATATTGAACATTCTTCCTAATTTTCAATCATTTTTTTATTGTTTAGTCATTTATTTTACAATAAGCAAGTACCTAGACATAAGATATGAGACAGGAGATGTGAGATAGTTAATTCACTGTTAACAACTTATGACAAATCCAAAGGTTGTTTAATTTTGTCTAACTACTTAATTTGGAAATAATAAGTACTACACAATAATTAAACAGGACTCTCTGTTCGATTAAAATAATGAATGTCAATACTTTAGAACAAAATTGTGCACAATTAATTAGTGCTTGGCACTTAACTTGTATGTTGAGCATATTTAAACAAAAAATGACTGTTGAGCCAATTAGGTTGAATGAACAGTTGTTTGTAGTGACAAATATATAAATATTAATGGATAGCTAATAAACTTTGGGGATCAAAATAATTTTTTTAAATCTTCTAATAAACTTTGCCTCCATATATCGGAATGATGAAAAGCCCAACCAACAAAACTGATTTTGGCAACACATAAGCGAATATTTTGCCCTGAAAATTGTTCAACAATTTCAAAGTAAACCTTTGGTAAACAATTAGTTGAACATTGACTATCTTCAATTGTATTTGGGTAAAGGAGGTATACTTCTTGGCAGCCTCGTCGCACTGCATAGGTCGCTATCTGATACAGGTCACGCTGTTCCATTCCACTTACACTTTGATTATCAACATCAATATCTATTAGTTTATATTTGCAATCAATTATTTTAAGGGTGCCATCTGAGTCTGTCAAAAGAATATCATTTTTTAGTTGAAATACTTTTTTTCCCCTCTCATTACGCGCTAAGTAAGTACTGCTATCCTGAAATTTTGCCTCATACTGTGGAAAATGTTTTTGCAAAAATCCAAAAACAAACTGCTCAAACAGTTGCTCCATTGGCACCAAAAAAGCCAATAAAGGCAAAGAAGTACGCCCTGTTAGCACGGTGCTTTGCGCCAAAAATAAGCGACAATAATTGAGTACCAACTGCCATTCTTCAAATAAAGGATTGAGTTGAATGAGTTTTGCATCTTCAATAGTAAGGTTTTTTTCTTGAACAAACGACAATTCATCAACAATATTTTGCAATAATTGTTGACTTTCGATTCGTTGTGTTAAGGGCAACAGCATCCTGCACACACATTTCAATAGTTGGTTCAGGGGATTATCTAAGTCAAAAGCTTCATAACGACAGGGTAACTGTTGCCAATTGCCTCGACTTAGCTGCTGTGTTAAATAGCTTTGTACTTGTAAACGCCCTTTAACATAAGGCAGGGTTTGAAGTTGAGTTTGGTAAGTTGTATAGGCTCGTTGTAGAAGCAATTCATGGGTATAATTGGCGAACATATATATCAATACTTCTGCCATATCTCCTTTTAACAATTCATCGAAATTCGCCTCTGCAAAAGGTAACGGAATATGTTGACAGTAAGTGAGCCACCACATTATATGAGCATATATATTTTGGATGTCTCTTTGAGAAGTGTATCGTTTATTTTTTTGGAAAAAAACTTTAGGCAATAACTGAATAACCTTATCTTGATGTTTGATAATGCCCACATAATTGCGAGCTTGAACATGATTTTTTCTATCAATTGTTAAAAAAGCTTGTGTAGGAGTTGAAGAAGCTACCAAACCATACCTTTCTAACCACCGCATAGGCGACCACCGCCGTTTTGCCCAAATTGTATTCAAAAGATGCTCTAACTCGCCCGTTGCTGCATCATTTCCATAAAATACCTTATTTTGATATTCAAATAAAGTCACGTTTTTGTTGTTAGAAGCTTTTTGGATTTTTAGATACTTAGCTTTTTGGATTTTTAGCTTTGTAAATACTCGGCTTTCGCTGATTTCAAAATGAGAAAACAAGAATTTAAAACAGCCATCACCAAATGCATAATTCATTAATTAACAGGCGTTTGTGTTTTTTTAAAAGGGTTCGACCCCGCTGGGGTCGTGTAATCAGATCATTATGTCCAGCTAACATACTTTGACCGCTCTGCGGTCATTGGATAAGTAAAATGACCCTAGCAGGGTCAAAGTATGTTAGAAAAAGTGCAGGGAACTTCTTTGACCCCAGCGAGGTCACACCTTTTAAGACTTGGAAATAAAATCATAAACTCCTGAAAATCAAAAGCTTAGTGATTTAGTTCAAGTAATTAAAACAAACGAATTATTATTTTAGCGAATCTGTTTTTTACGAAATAAAATCAGCGAATAGCAAGTAAATAGATAGGCAAAACTAAAAAAATATTAGTCTTTTTCCCATGCAGCACTGAAAGTTAATGAATTATCTCACATCTCCTGTCTTAAATCTTATGAGTGTGTCAGAAAAAGAGGGATTTCGTATAACAATTATTGCCCTTAATCTTAAAAGGTGTCGCTTTACCTACGTTTTTTTCTTTTTTACTTGACAAAAAAAGAAACAAAAAAGTCAAGACTGTGAAATTTTTTTGCTAAAAATCTCATTCACAGCTAAAATCTCCTAAGGTGATAC
>JAHDHV010000017.1:0-4752 GCA_020631155.1 Bacteroidota bacterium
ATAAATTGTATTTTGGGAAGAATGATGAATTAGTGGCTGAAGTTGTGGACAATACGACTTCGCGCGGCCGCACCATTCGCTTTTTGCACGATGGCACTGATGACGAGTTTAGAAACCTTTTAAAAACTTTAGGGCAAACGCCATTGCCTAAGTACATCAAACGTGCCCCCGAAATATTGGATAAAGACCGCTATCAAACCATTTATGCCAAAGAAGAAGGAGCAGTTGCAGCACCAACGGCAGGGCTTCACTTTAGCGATGAGTTGATGAAACGCCTAGAAATTAAAAGCGTTAATTTTGCAGAAATTACCTTGCATGTAGGTTTAGGTACCTTCCGCAATATTGAAGTGGAGGATTTATCGAAACATAAAATGGATGCGGAATACTACAGCATTGACGAACGAGCAGCGGATGTTGTTAATAAAGGCAAGACGAGCAACAAAAAAATCTGCTCAGTGGGCACAACTTCTATGCGAACCATTGAGTCGTCTGTATCGGCGGCGCACCTATTAACCCCCTCTGCAGGCTGGACAAATTTGTTCATTTATCCACCTTATGAGTTTAATATTGCCAATTGCATGATTACCAATTTCCATCTACCCAAAACAAGTTTATTTATCATGATTTGCGCTTTTGGTGGATTTGATTTAATGCATAAAGCTTATAATGAAGCCATCAAAGAGGGCTATCGTTTTTATAGCTATGGCGATGCGATGCTGATTTTGTAAATCATACCTAAAAAATAAATTAAAAAATGACAACTGCTGGGACATTTTCCCATCAGTTGTCACTTATTTCTGATAAATACCTCTGTGGTTTGGTAAGCTTTTCCGTATAACTCGCTCAATATTCGTCCTCATTGAACAAAAACTCTGAGCGTGTTGGATAATCAGGCCAAACATCTTGTATTCGTTCATAGTACTCCCCTTCTTCTTCTTCCAATTTTTCTAAATTTTCAATGACTTCTAAGGGTACCCCTGAACGGTGGGCAAATTCTATCAATTCCAGTTTGGTTACGGGCCAAGGTGCATCTTCAATGTGGGACGCAAGTTCTAAAGTCCAATACATAAAGTAGCTAATTTGTTAGTTAAAGAATAGTTTTGGCTATTTAGCCTTTTAAGTTATTAGTTAGTTAGCAATTAGGTTTTAGCTTTTTAGAAATTAGATGCTAGATTTTTAGAAATTTAAGTAACCTTTCGCTGATTTCAAAGTGAGAAAACAAGAATTAAAAATAACTATTATAAAATATATAAATCAATAATTCAACAGTTCATCTCTACCGCATATTCCAAATAATTTCTTCTGCTCCCAACTCCATTGTAAGCATCCGCCCTAATACAAATAAATAGTCGGATAAACGATTTAGATAGCGTATGATAATGGGCAGCACCTCCTCATTTTCAGACAGTGCGACAACGAGCCGTTCTGTACGCCGACACACACAACGCGCCAAATGACAATATGACACTGTAGTATGCCCGCCCGGTAAAATAAAATGTTTCAACGGCGGCAATTCTGCTTGTAAAACATCCATTTCATTTTCCAATTGCACAATATCCTCCTCGCGAATATCTGGCGTTTGCAATTTTTCTTTGTCTGGGTCACTTGCCAAATTCGCCCCAATGACAAATAATCGGTTCTGAATGGCTTTTAACAATTTTTTATGTCGGTCGCCTATGTCTTGGTCTCGAATTAAGCCAATATAAGCATTGAGTTCGTCTACAGTGCCATAGCTTTCAATACGCAAATTAGCTTTTGACACACGACCACCACCGAATAACATGGTTGTGCCATCATCTCCTGTTTTAGTGTATATTTTCATATAATGAAATAATCTGAACTAAACAAATTCTTTGATAAATTTTAACCTATTAATGACGTTTTTTTTATGATTTTTTTAAAAAATTATAGCTTTTCTATTACAATCTTTTGCTTAATATCATCATAATAAAGCTGTTGATTGCCTCCTGATGCTGTTTTATACATAAATTTTGCGTGTTGTTGCCTATTTTTATCTGTAGAAAACTGTTTTCTATCAAAAAACTGATAACTCATTTGTTGTAAAATATGTTTTTCTTGTTCTATTTCGTTATTTTTATCTGCCCCCTCTTGCCATTGCCCATAATGTAACAATACTTTACTAGGCAGTGTTTCTTGATGTAGTATTTTGCCAGAGTGTGCAATAATCGTCAATTTCAATTGACCATTCAATGCCTTGTCTCCTACCAAGTCTAACTGAAACAAATCCTGTTCTTTGGCATGGGAAAACGGACGGCGTGCAACAATGCGTTTTAACATATTTTCGGGGCGTTCAGTAGGTTTAGCAGCATTTTTAGAGGTACTTTTGGGCTTCGGTTTTGCTGCGGACTTTTTATTATTTGGCCGCTCCTTAACAGCCGCCGCCGAGGAAACACTTTTTTTTTCTGTTATTGCTGCTGGCTTTTCTACCGAATGATTCGTTTTATTATCAGTTGTGCAACTGTTTAATAATAAAAAAAGTAGTAAGTAACACAAGTGTATTTTGCTTTTTGTCATAAATTTTACAGTCGTTCAATATGATTATATGATTAAAAAATAAACGGCAATGGACTGAATATTCACTTTTTTTTTGTCTTTGCCAAACATTTGTTAATTTAAAGCACTTTAAGCAATACGGAAATAATCAATTGACTATTTCTGCATTACTAAGTAATGTTTTTGATTTGTTAAATTGTCCTGAAGTTTGGAAGGCTTTAAGGTTTTTATTTTTTCGATAAAATTTAGTTCAAAAACCCCAAAAGCTAACTATCCCAACTCCTAACACCTAAACAATAATTGTTTTATTACTGAAAACATATGAATCTAACAAAACTTCATTTTTGCCTTATCATTAGCTTTCTAAGCTTTAGCCTATTGTCTGGTTGTCGTGCCTTATTTGAAACGCCGATTGATGCTCAATCAGCTTACGAAAATAAGCAATTTATTACAGCTAGTCAACTACTTAAAGAAGAATATCAAAAGGAAAGCGATCCAATTGCTCAAGCAGCGATCGCTTATAAAATAGCAGAGTGTTTTCGTGAAGCCAATGACACCAAACAAGCAGAAGTATGGTATCAAAAAGCTATGGAGTATGGCAGTGAACCAAATATACAATATAAATATGCTTTAATATTGAAAAAAAATGGAAAATATAAAGAAGCAATAAAAATATTTAAACAATATGCGATGCAAAATCCTATTGATCGCACGCGAGCAACACGCGAAATGCAGGCTTGTCGACAAGCGCAAGAATGGCTAGAAAACCCGACTGCTTATAAAACTTTTAACCTAAAAAATATCAATACCCCTAAATCTGACTTTTCTCCTATTTTATATGGCAAAGACCAACTAGTATTTACCTCTGACCGTCAAGAAGCCAAAGGTGAACAGACTTATGATTGGACGGGCGAAAAACACGCCGATCTTTTTACGTCAAAAATTGTTGGAGATTTAAAATTAGGGCCGCCTATTTCTTTAAGTGATTCTATCAATACGAGCTACAATGAAGGTACGGCTTCTTTTTCCACTGATTTCAAAACCGTTTATTTTACCGCCTGTGGCAGCAGCAGCAAAGCCGACGATTACTGCCAAATTTATGTAAGCACACAAAATGATGCTGGAAAATGGCAAAAACCTGAATTATTACAATTATTTGAACAAGATAGTGTTAATGTCGGGCATCCATTTATTACAAAAGATGGCAAAAGTCTCTACTTTTCGGCTGATGCCGATGACAGCTTCGGAGACAAAGACTTGTATGTATCTACCCTAACCCCCGAAGGTCTTTGGGGCTATCCCGTTAATTTGGGGCCACTCATCAACACCGAAGGCTATGAAGGCTTTCCTACCATTGACATAAATGGCACTTTATACTTCGCCTCAGATGGACACATTGGAATGGGTGGTTTAGATATTTTTTCCGCCACTAGAAAAGGCAAAAAATGGGGTACTCCCAAAAATT
This sequence comes from Bacteroidota bacterium, assembly GCA_020631155.1. Lineage (GTDB taxonomy): Bacteria > Bacteroidota > Bacteroidia > Chitinophagales > UBA2359 > JAHDHV01. The sequence continues at coordinate 3,980 of JAHDHV010000017.1, forward strand.
TACAAACCCCTATCAACTCCTCCTCTGATGATTTTGGCATTGTCTTTCAGCCCTATATCAACCCCGCAGATATAGATTCCATTGAAGCCATTGGTTATTTTACCTCCTCGCGCGAAGGGGGGAGAGGAAAAGACGACATTTACAAATTTGTACAATTAAATGTACCCGAACCTCGACCCGTATTAGAAGTAGTTGCTTTAGCACCTATTCCCCCAAAAACAATTCGCAATAATTGGTCTACCCCTATTTCCTTAAATCAAAAACCTGTTCCAACTCTTGCCTTACAACCCATTCCAGATGACGAGCCGCCAACGGTTGCAGTTGTTGCCCCCAAACCTGACCCTAAACCCATGCCGAAGCCTGGACCAAAAGCCAAAGAACCGCCGCCAACACCCCCAACAAAAAAATGTCCTATCGCTGGTACAACTTGCGATGATAAAGACCCAAAAACGGCTAATGATGTGGAAGACGGGAATTGCAATTGTAAAGGTACGGCTTGCCCTATTGCTGGTACGGCTTGCGATGATAAAAACCCGAAAACGACTAATGATGTGGAAGATGGTAATTGCAATTGCAAAGGTACTGCTTGCCCTGTCGCTGGTACGACTTGCGATGATAAAAACCCAAAAACGACTAATGATGTGGAAGATGGAAATTGCAATTGTAAAGGTACGACTTGCCCTGTCGTTGGTACGGCTTGCGATGATAAAAACCCGAAAACGACTAATGATGTGGAAGATGGTAATTGCAATTGCAAAGGTACTGCTTGCCCT
>JAHDHV010000017.1:4852-33886 GCA_020631155.1 Bacteroidota bacterium
AATTGCAATTGCAAAGGTACTGCTTGCCCTGTCGCTGGTACGACTTGCGATGATAAAAACCCAAAAACGACTAATGATGTAGAAGATGGTAATTGCAATTGCAAAGGTACCGCTTGCCCTGTCGCTGGTACGACTTGCGATGATAATGACCCAAAAACGACTAATGATGTAGAGGATGGAAACTGTAATTGTAAAGGTACTGTTCCAAAGGCGGTTGTTTATTTATTGAAAGGTAAAGTATTGGAAAAATTATTTGTCAATCCAGATAATCCGAATAGTTTGGAATTGGGGCGCGCGCCGCTGTCGGAATCTGTTGTAGAAGTATTTGGCATGAGTGAAAAAAGTCGGGTTTCCATACGCATGATTACCGATTCGGAAGGCATATTTGAGACAACTATTGAACCAGCTATGGACTATAAAGTAACTGCCTCAAAGCGCAATTATTTTAAAAATTCAACAATTGTAAGTAGCAAAAATAAACAAGAGGCAGGGAAAGATACAATTGTGGTATCTGTTGAATTGTTGTTGGATAAAATTTATAAAAAGCGAGAAATTGTTTTGGAAAATATCTATTATGATTTGGATAAAGCAGATATTCGCCCTGATGCACGCCCAACATTGGATAAATTGGCGCAATTGTTAATGGAAAATCCAACGATTAAAATTGAACTCGCTTCTCATACCGACTCTCGTGGTACTGATTCTTACAATCAACAATTGTCTCAAAGGCGAGCGCAATCGGTGGTTAACTATCTCATTTCCAAAAATATAGATTCCAGACGCTTAATTGCCAAAGGCTATGGCGAACAACGGCTTATCAATGAGTGTAAAAATGGAGTGGAATGTTCTGAGGCTGCCCATCAAGAAAATAGACGCACCACTTTTCAAGTAATTGACGCTAATTTTTCTAGTGGTGGTATAGATTTTAGGTAGAAACACTTTAAATTTATAACTGCCTGACCATGCGTATATGGTCAGGCAGTTGCAAAAATCATTCACTTCAACAAGCTTATTTAAGGACTACACATAATTAAACGGTAATCTTTGTTTGATTAAAACAGTGAAGGTCAATACTTTAGAGCAAAATTTTGCATAAAAAATTAGTGCTTGCACTTATACTAAACTTCTGCTAATAATTGACTTTCTGCACGTATAAAATCCTCTGCTTTATTGACCATATCATTCGAGCCAATATACAGTGGACTACGCTGATGTAATTTAGTTGGTTGGATGTCCAAAATTCGTTGGTGGCCGTTTGTAGCTCTACCCCCAGCTTGCTCAATGAGAAAGGCCATAGGGTTGCACTCATACAACAAGCGCAGTTTTCCTTTAGGGCGATTACTTAAAGAAGGATAAATATAGATACCGCCTTTAATCAAATTGCGGTGAAAGTCGGCAACTAATGAGCCAATATAACGCGAACTGTAAGGTCGTCCTTCTGCTTTATCTTCCTCTTTACAGTGTCGGATAAACTCATTAACACCCGGAGAAAAACGTTGTTGATAGCTTTCGTTAATGGAGTAAATTTTCCCCTTTTCAGGAGTTTTTATATTTTCATGAGATAAGCAAAATTCGCCAATGGAAGGGTCAAGGGTAAAGCCGTTTACGCGTGTACCTGTGGTGTATACCAACATAGTTGACGAGCCATAAATGACATAACCTGACGCAACTAACTGATTACCAGGTTGTAAAAAGTCTTCCAAAGTACAATGTGGCGTAGTTGAGACCCTACGATATATGGCAAAGATGGTTCCGATAGATACATTTACATCAATATTAGACGACCCATCTAAAGGATCAATACAGACAACATACTTTGCTCCTTCTGCATGTTTATTATCAAAATCTATAAAATCATCGCACTCTTCGGAAGCAACGCCTTTGCAATGTCCACTAATTCGGAGTGAGCTCAAAAATTGTTCATGAGCAAATACATCTAATTTTTTCACTTCCTCGCCTTGTACATTCACATTGCCTGTAGTGCCTAAAATATCTACTAGACCTGCCTTGTTCACCTCGCGATTAACAATTTTTGCAGCGAAGCTAATATCATACAATAAATTGGATAACTCACCTGTAGCAAAAGGAAAACCTTTTTGACTTTGTAGTATAAACTCGTTGAGTGTCATTACTTTTCTACTAATCATAGATAAAAGTTTTTTGTATAAAAACAATAGTTTTATTGTTAAAAAATAAGGAGAAATGACTTTTTAAAAGAGTGCTTAAATTTATTAATTATACTACGAAAAATCATTAAGGTTGGCAGGCTAATTTGATGTGAGACTAAAACTTTCGTTATTATTTAAACGAAATTGGTCAAAATTAAAGATATTTAACAATGAGCCTTTTTTTTTAAATTTTTCACAAAAAAAAGCCTAATTATTTATTGTTAAAATAATGTAAAAATTCATAAACCTAATAAAAAAGTGCTTTCAGGTGTTATTTAGCCCTACAATTCAACATTTTTAACAATGCTTTTTTGGACAAATCAATATTTTGAATGGAAAAAAAGCTGAATAGTCCATTATCAAGTTACTTTTAAATACCATAACAAAAGCCTATATCATTATTTTTTTTGTAAAAAAATGTAACATAATAATCATTATTGCGTCTGAAATACGGTTGAGGCATTTTGTGAGGTAACTTTAATAACTTCATTTATGGTTACTTCTTTAATCTGTGCTACTTTTTCAGCAACCAGATAGATGTATGCCGTTTCATTTCGATGCCCACCCTTTTGAAAGCGATAAGGGGCTGGCACTAAAAAAGGCGCATCTGTTTCCAAAACAAGGTATTCCAAAGGAATATCTTTCAACACAACAGCTAGTCCTTTTCTACTGTGTGTTACCACCCCACCAATACCCATAAAAAAGCCGCCTAAATCCATGATTTTGCGTGCACATTCTAAGGATTGATCAAAACAATGAAAAATTCCTGTTAAATTTTCATCGTTCAGATCATAAACTATTCTATATATATCATCAAAAGCTTGTTGTGATTTTTTGGCATTACGACAGTGGAGAACTATTGGCAAATGATGAGTTTTCGCCCACTGAATTTGTGTTTTTAAGGCTTGTTTTTGCTCTTCTTGGTAGCTGGTGTCCCAATAATAATCTAGACCAATTTCACCAATCGCATAGAAGGGAACTGGAGCATTGGCTAATTCTTTTTGAGCAATAGCTAGTTCTTCCTCAAAATTAGCTTTAATGGAGCAAGGATGAATGCCCATCATCGCATAACAGTTTTGTGGATAAGCGTTTACTAAATCATACATTGCTTGAATGGAATGACTGTCTATATTGGGCAAAAAAATTCTATCTACTCCCCTATCAAAAGCACGTTGTATCATTTCTGCTCTATCATTTTCAAATTGTTTGAGATATAAATGAGCATGAGTATCAGTTATTTTAATATTATATTCCATTTATTCTATTTAATTATGCTAATTATCTTAAACCATTCTCTCTAGCAATGGTATTAAGATTCGCAAAAGTAGTAAAAAATGGTATAAAGTTTGTGTCATAGTTTTCTTAGATTAAGCACAAACTCCCCCTTTCAATCCTCCAATTTGTTGCCCAAATGTCATTAAGTCAGTCATTTATCACTCAAGTAAATTTAAAAAACATTAATTATATTTTTTTAAAAGTCGTTATCAATAATTATTTTGTTAAGAAAATATTTCACTCATTAAACATGAGTAAATATTGAATTTTTCATAAATTTCAAATTCCTTAAAAACAATGTTCTTTTTTTAGAAAATATACATATCACAAACAACTAATAAAACATAAAAAACATTGTTTTTTTGCAAAACTCAAAATACACTAATAATCAATCATTTAATACAAACTAAGTACTGAAAAAGGCATAGCAATTCAGCACTTCTTTTTAATGTTCTAATGGGCTTTTAAAAAAAATATTAGCCTGCTTTAGCAAAAAAACCTTTTATTTTAAAAAAAAAATATTTATTTTTGCTGTTGTTAGCCTGCAATTGATATATTTTTATATTAACCAAGTGAATAAGACTGCACTCAATACTCATAAATGCTCTGTTCTATAAGAACATGAATGTATAATTTCTACAATACCTTTTTATCTGAATAGCTACTTTTGTTTTTTTGATTGTTTAATTCTACTTAGTTAAACATATACTGTATTTTTATGGGTAACTAGCAATATATTTACCCTTGTTAGTTATCCTCAATTAATTCACGGATAAGTAAACTTTCCGCTTCCTAGTGAGTGCTCCCTATTATGTTTTTTACGGCTGGATAACAACACAGCCTAGATTTTTTTGTTTCATTTAATGCAAAAAAACTTGCATAAAAAGTGCCCAATCACAATTGAAAAATTTTATTTATCACATAAATTATTGTGATAAGTTTGTCGTTCTTTATTTTAAATCTCTAGTATATAAACCCCATAGGTTGTACACCTAAACACCAACAAATATAACTAAAACGTTCATTCTACTGCTTTTATTTTTGATTTATATTATTTGAGAAGCTAACTACTAACTTTTAAAAGACTATGTATATGAGGATGTTGTGGTATTTATATGCAGCAGTTTTAATAACAATATCTAATTACAATGCTTTTGCAACAACGCTACAAGGAAAGTGTATTCAGTTTGAAGATAAACACTGGGAAGATATTCTGCATATCGCCAAAACGCAGAATAAGTTGATTTTTGTCAATGCTTTTGCAGACTATTGTGATCCGTGTGACATCATGGAAGATAAAGTTTTTAAAAATGAAAAAGTTGCTCAATTTTATAATGAGCATTTTATTAATTACAAACTGGATTTAACAAGTATGTATCATGCTGATTTACAGCAGTTTTACGAGGTTTATGAAGTGCCTAGTTCATTATATTTAACCTCTGATGGAAAGGTGATAAAAAAACAGAGTGGTCCTATCAATGATGCTAAATCCTTTTTGAAAACAGGCTTTGAGGTGGTCAATGACTATACAGAGGATGAAACAATGCTTCAATACTTAAAAATGCGCTTTGACTATAATATGGGGCAGCGCAATTTTGCAGAAATGAAACAATTGGTCTACCTCTGTAAAGAAATGAATCGCCCCTATCATGATATTGTGAATGACTATTTGAATGGGCAAAAAATGCATGTGCAACAGCCTGATTTTCGCGAATTTATTTATGATTTCTCCAATTCTTTTCACAATATTGCAATTGATTATTTTATCAATGACATTCAATTTTTCAAAGAAACTTATGGCAGTCAAATTATCAATGATAAAGTCATTACTGTTATTGAAAAAGGAATAGACCTTGCTATTACAACTAAGGATAAAAATTTATTGGATAAAGCAGTTAAAATTGCTCGAAAAGCCAATATTCCGAATATAGCTCACTTCATATATCAACTTCAAAGTAATTTCTATAAACAAACAGAAGCATGGGAAGCTTATGTTAAAACAACTAACAAATATTTAAATAAGCAAGACATTACTAACCCTCAACTTTTGAATGATATTGCCTATACTTTTTACAAGCAAGTAGACCAAAAAAAATTGCTCAAACGTGCACTAAATTGGGTGAAAAAATCTATTAATATAGAAGCTGAACACTACAATCATTTAACTTATGCGGCACTTTTATACAAGCTAGGCGATGTTGAAAAGGCATTCGATGTGTGTGACAAAGCCATTCAACTAGCTAAATTAGCAGGTGCAGATACTTCTGAAGCAATCAAGCTTCGCAATCAAATATCAGATAATTTCATAACCAATCATCACTAACCTTTGAACCATTCCTGTGCTGTTTTAGTCTTATCTATCATAAAATTTTGGGAAATGATAACCATTTAAAAACAAATATTGTTACTATAGCGAACAATTAGATAAGCCTTAGTCTAATGCCTTATTCTTTTAATTATAATCAATAAAACAATATGGGATTGCTGTTAGCCCTTGCACCTGTTGCTGCTATTATTTGGTATATTTATACTAAAGATGAATTTGAAAAAGAACCTACTGCCTTACTAATTACCTGTTTCATGCTGGGTGTGCTAAGTGTAATACCTGCGGTTTTAGGTGGTATGTTGGGAAGCTATTTAGGCTATGACCTCACCGAAAATATTTTTACGACTTTTATTCATGCCTTTATTGTGGTTGGTTTATCAGAGGAGCTAGGCAAATTTTTGTTTCTCATCCTATTTATTTTTCCAAAAAAAGATTTTAACGAACCTTACGATGGCATCATCTACGCCGTAATGATTGGAATGGGCTTCGCCACTTTTGAAAATATTGTTTATGTGGTTGAAGGCGGTATTGATGTTGCATTATTAAGAATGTTTACAGCTGTTCCTGCTCATGCTGCCTTTGGCGTAATTATGGGCTACTATGTAGGAATGGCAAAATTTGACCACCTCCACCCCGAAAATCGCCCAATTTTGCTGTTGATGGCACTGTTTTGGGCTACTCTTGCTCATGGTGCCTACGATTTCTTCCTAATGCAGCAAAGTGTCGAAGGGCTTGTATTAGTTGCATTTGTTGTGCTGGCAATCGCGCTTTATTTTTCTAAAAAAGCCATTGACATTCACAATGAAGCCTCTCCCTTTCATCCTAAAAATAAAGTTACACAAGCAACACCACAAGTTCAAACAACTGTTACTCCCTCTACAATGCAAGGCAAAATCATTTCGCCAAAAGTAAGCGACCAACCGACTGCTCAAGACAAAATTATTCCGCCAAAAGTAAGTGAAAAACCAACAATAAAAGGAAAAATTGTTCCGCCAAAAGTGAGTGAAAAACCAACAATAAAAGGAAAAATTGTTCCGCCAAATCCTACCGACACAGCCTTAAATTCAACAGCATCATTGCAAGCAAAAGACACGCCCTCAAAAGAAGAATGGCAGGCACTCAAAGACTGGTTGAATGATTCTTCTGATGAAAAAAATGCCTAATCTATCATAAAGAAAATTCACGAATTTTCTCAACTGTACAGACGCAAAATTTTGCATCTCAACAAAACCAAAACATGCAACTACTAGAGCTTTTAGAACGAAAAACCGCCGAATTTAACCAAGTAGATTTTATCAAAAACGATCCCATTTCCATTCCTCATCAATTTTCAAAACTACAAGACATCGAAATCATGGGGCTATGGGCAGCTGTTTTAGCGTGGGGGCTTCGCAAAACCATCATCAACAAATGTCAGCAGTTGGTAGATTATATGGATGGCGCGCCACATCAATTTATCACACAACACGAAGAAAGCGACCTGAAACCATTTACCCAATTCAAACACCGCACTTTCAATGCCACCGATGCCCTCTATTTTATCCGCTTTTTTAAATACTACTACCAACAACACCATTCTCTTGAAACTGCCTTTTCCCAACACCTAAAAGCCGATGATATACATACTGGTAATGCTTTGATAGGTTTTCATCGCCATTTTTTTTCTTTACCAGATTACCCTCAGCGTACCCGCAAACACATTGCCACACCAGAGCGCAATTCAGCCTGCAAACGCCTCAATATGTTTCTCCGTTGGATGGTTCGCAGCGATAATAATGGCGTAGATTTTGGGCTTTGGAAAAAAATCCGCCCCTCCCAATTGCTTTGCCCCTTGGATGTACATGTAGACCGCATTGCTCGGCGGTATGGGCTATTACAGCGCAAGCAAAGAGATTGGAAAAGCGTTTTAGAACTCACCCAAAACCTACGACAGTTTGACCCTAATGATCCTGTAAAATACGATTTCGCGCTGTTCGGAATTGGTGTAATGGAAAAAGGGGTTAAGTGAACTTTAGATTTTTAGCTGTTAGAAATCAGTAACTGGCAATAATTAATTGCATTTCAAAAGGGTGTAACCGCTGTTTGATTAAAATAATGAAAATCAATACTTTAGAACAAAATTTTGTATAATTCATTAGTGCTTCTTGGCACTTAGTATTTGAAACATACCTCAATAAATGTAAAAAACGCCTTTTTTAGTTATTCATACAATAAAGCAGATTTTTGGGGCGTTTACCCATCACCACTTTTTTTCCAAGCAAAAACACTTTGACAACGACTGCACTTTAAATTTACTGTAAGATTTTGGCACGCCATAAGCTGTCTTATATCTCTATAGAAATCATTAAATTATTCATTATGTATTGTCAAACAAAGAATTGGGCTGCTGTTTTTTGCTTAGGACTTTTACTACACTTTTTTTGCTTAACTGCTGATGCTCAAGAGCAAATAGGTCTGAAAATTGATAACTATTCAGGCATTAATGGCATCACGCTTAATCCTGCGAGTAGTGTGCTTACGCCGCTTAACTGGGATATTAATTTGGGTACAGTAGCTTTTCATTTAGAAAACACCTATGTTTATGTTGCTCAAACCAGTCTTTTGAATTTACTGCAAAATGCGGAAAATATAGAAATGGCTCCTGCCATCACAGGCGAACAAATCACTTCTGCTAATCCTATTATTGTTGATTTTTTTGATGAAGAAAAAAATAAAACCGTATTTGTTAATGCTAATGTGCAGGGGCCGTCCTTCCGATTTCGCTTAAAAAAACATAGCTTTGGTCTACATACTGCTTTTAGAACAATGGTTGGCAGTGGTAATATTCCTAGCATATTGGGCTACTATAACTTTGAGCGTCAGACATTTAACAATCCATTTGAGGTTTCACCTTTTCAAATTAGCGGCATGAGTTGGAGTGAAATAGGGCTTCACTTTAGTACCAGTTTATCGGAGACAGATAATGGGCAATTAAGTTTTGGGGCAAATTTGAAATACCTACAGGCTTACGAGGCTTTTTATCTAAAAAATCACGAAAATATTGATTTAACAAAAATAAATGACAATAATTTAGATTTGGGAACAGGACATGTGAGTTACGGTTTTGCTTCACAATTTACTGAAGAAAGCGGCGAATTTAATAATACAGGGCTTCAAAAAAATGGCACAGGTTGGGCAGCCGATCTAGGCTTGCAATATATCATTACAAAGGATGAGGAACACTTATACCAATGGAAATTTGGCGTTTCCTTATTGGATTTGGGCTTAGTAAATCTTTCTCAAAACGCTCAAAAACACGATTTATCTACCGATTCGCTCGTCAGTACATACCTACTTTCTTTTGAACAGGGCAATGATTTACAAGACTTTACAGAAATTTTAAGCAATGAAATATTAGGAAATACCGCCACTTCTTTACAAGCCAATCAATTTAATTTGTGGCTACCTGCTGCACTTAGTTTACAAGCCGAACTTGCCTTTAATCGAAACATTTACCTACATGCTTTATTGGTGCGCCGACTGCCTAATGCTGCCCCTCACTTGGTACGCCCCAATACCTTTGCCCTAACTCCGCGTTTGGAAAGCAAATGGCTGTCGCTTGCTTTGCCTATGGTATGGAATGATCAGCGTAATTTTAGAATGGGTGCTGCCCTTAAATTTGGTTTCCTAACCATTGGTAGCGATAATTTGCAAAGCATTTTCCAAGAACAAGCAACTTTTACAGGTACAGATGTATATGTTTCGCTTAAAGTAATGCCTTTTTCCTTTAAGAAAAAAACAAAAAAACGAAATAAAAAAAATAAATACCGCTATGATGGCAAAAAACGCAAATATAATTATGAGGACTGTCCTAAAGTTGGATAGTCTTAGACTTTTGGATTTTTTTGGAGCTTGAAATGTGTAAAGTTATAAAGTTTTAAGGTTTTTATCTTTTTTAATAAATTTTAATCTTAGCACCTGTAACTAGACAAAATTAAACAACCATTGAATTTGTCATAAATCATTAATAGTGAGTTAATTATCTCACGTCTCAAATCTTATGTCTAAGTACTTACTTTGGTATGTTTCACTCGTGGATTCGTGATTCGTGATTCGTATTTTAGCACTTTTTAGTTTCTTTTTAAATGAGTTCTGTAACGAAGGCCTTAGCCGTTAAAGCTCTTATATATAATTAACAATCTGCTCTCTAATAGCTAATTTCTAACAGCTAAAAATCCAAAACGCTAAATAGCTAAATAGCAATTTTAGAAAAAAACATTTCAAATATACTTCTTTACGTTTAGTTTCTTACAAGACAAATTTAAGTTTCCCTTCACAGCTATTTTTTCCATTAATCTCCTTATATTGAGCATCCTAATATAGCTGAATTTGCTTTTTGGCAGTTTAGCCTTTTCTATTTACAAATTTTACACAGAATGTTAGCAACAATAGACTGGATAATTATTATTGGATTTTTAGCTCTAATTGTAGGGATTGGGGTGTCTTTTACTCAAAAAGCGGGAAAAAACTTAACCAACTTCTTCTTAGGTGGGCGTAATTTGCCTTGGTATATCGCAGGTATCTCAATGGTAGCAACAACCTTTGCTGCGGATACTCCTTTGGCAGTAACCGAATTGGTGGCCAAAAATGGTATTTCGGGCAACTGGCTTTGGTGGAATATGCTGGCAGGTGGCATGTTAACAACCTTCTTTTTTGCCAACCTCTGGCGGCGCGCCGAAGTCCTCACAGAAGTCGAATTGATTGAACTCCGTTATACAGGCAAAGCAGCAGCCTTTTTGAGAGGTTTTAAGTCGCTTTATTTGGGTTTATTTATGAATGTACTTATCATTGGATGGGTGAATCTCGCTTTGATTTCCCTCCTCATCGGCTTTTTTGACATTACCCATATACAGGCAGTTTTATTTACGGCTTGTGCGATGTTGCTGGTAGCTATTTACTCTTCCTTATCTGGATTATTAGGGGTTGCCATAACGGATGTTATTCAGTTTATTGTTGCGATGATTGGCTGTGTTTTATTGGCAATGTGTGTGATTGGCTCAGAACAAATTGGTGGTATTACGGGCTTAAAAGAGAAAGTGCCTGAATGGTCATTGAGCTTTTTTCCAGCCATTGGGGAAGGTAGCGGTGAGGCTGGTTCTACCTTAGCCATTAGTATAGGTGCGTTTTTTGCTTATATCGGCATACAATGGTGGGCAAGCTGGTACCCCGGTGCTGAACCCGGTGGAGGCGGTTATGTAGCACAACGCATGATGAGTGCTAAAAATGAAAAACATGCTGTTTATGCGACCTTATTTTTCCAAATAGCCCATTACTGTATCCGTCCTTGGCCATGGATTTTAGTTGCTTTAGCTGCCCTAGTTTTATATCCTGACTTGCCTGCTGGCGAGGAAAAAATGGGCTTTGTATTAGCTATGAAAGACTTCCTACCTGACGGTTTACGTGGCTTATTGTTGGTTGCCTTTTTTGCTGCTTATATGAGTACCATTTCCACGCAGTTAAATTGGGGAGCAAGCTATATTGTGAATGATTTTTACCACCGATTTTTAGAGCCTTCCGCCTCACAAGAGCATTTGGTAAAAGTTAGTCGAATCGTCACACTTTTGTTGATGCTGGTAGGTTTGGGTGTTTCTATGTATATCACAACTATTTCGGGGGTATGGGAATTTATTATACAATGTGGAGCGGGTTTGGGCTTAGTATTAATACTGCGCTGGTACTGGTGGCGGATTAATGCATGGAGTGAAATTGTGGCTACTATTGCGCCGTTTTTCGCCTATGCAGTCACCAAATCTATAGGAATGGAGTTTCCCGAAAGCTTTTTTATCACCGTTGGTTTTACAAGCCTTGCATGGATAGTCGCTACTTATGTAACACCGCCAACGGATATGGAGCACCTCAAAGCATTTTATACCAAAGTACAACCCGAAGGTAGTTGGGCACCAGTTCGACAATTGACCAATTTAATTGGCAAGGAGTCAAAGTTAGGTAGTTTGGTAGTTAGCTGGCTAAGTGCAGTTGTATTAACCTATTCGATTTTATTTGCTAGTGGAAAAATGATTTTTATGGAATGGTATAGCGCAGGTATTTGGGTAGCTATAGCCATTATTGCATTTTTGATGTTGAATATGGCATTGGCAAAAACAAAGATTTTGAGGGATTGATCTTTTTAGAGTTTGGAAGGTTGCAAAGTTACAAGGTTTTAAAGTTTTTATTTTTTAATAAATTTTAAAATTAATGCTTTTTAATTTATTAATCAAAACTATACATAAATAGGAAAAATTATCATTACTTTTATTAATAAAGTGAAAAGTCAATTTATTCCAAACTCTAAGAACTTTAGACGTGAGATAGGAGACTTGGGATAGCATTATTAATTGTTTCTAATCGTTTGCAATTAGTTCAAATATCGTTTAATTTTGTTCAACTATTACATTAGTAATTCTACAATGATAAGTTGAACCAGTCACCTTTATTATTTTGCCTTTATGGTTCAACTTATTATTTCCGCATTACTTATACCAAAAACAGGATAAAAGCAAGAGTTGTTAAATTTTTTATTTGTTTTTATTAGTGTAGCCTCTGGCTATAAAAAATTACGATTCTAAACTGTTTTTGGTATATCAAATAAAAACCCCCTTCTTCCAATATGGAGAAGGGGGTTTTGATATTCAAGTGAGAGAAAAACTATCGTACAAATAGTAGCAAGACAGGGAACGTAATTTTTAAACTATTTTACGGCTGTCTTAAATTTCTATTAAAAAAGAGTATTTTCTATTGCTTCACAAAACGTTGGGTAGTTAAGCCTTTTTCGCTTTGTACGGCTAAAACATACATACCTTGTGGCAAGTCATTAACATCAATTTGCGTTTTGTAGCTGCCTGTTTCTGAAATCGTTGTTTCTTGTCGGTATACTTCTTTGCCGTCAATATGCGTGATCCAGTAGGTATATTTACCTGCTGTTGCTTGCTTGATGTTCAAGGTCAGCTGATTGTGTACAGGATTTGGATAAACTTGTACGCTGATGGCATCAACGACTGTGTTTGCATTGCCTTGTTTTGCCATTCCTGTACAGTCGTAAATGACTTGGCTATCAGTCATATTATCCATAATTTCACAAACTGGCTGAGGATCAGCTTCTGGGCTGAAATAGCAAACTGGACTTCCGCTACAATCTACTAGGGTTGAACCACCATCGGTAGGACAATCAAGGCCATTACCAGCATTGAGCATAAAGTAAGTTTCGCCACCTGATTCAATTTGTGAAATGGTTCCTATACTACAACAGTTAGGGTTGCTTACTACAGGATCACCTATTAAGTCTTGTAACCATGCTAAATCTACTAAAGGATCAGTAAATTCACAAACAGGAGGTTCTGGACCACATTCGTAAATCAATACTTTATCCTCTGGATTATAGGTAGGTAAATTGTCTGGTGTACAAGTATTTAATTCTCCACTAAACACACAAACTACTTCCCCTTGACAGTTGTAATATACGTCAGCATTGTCAATTGGACAAACATCTGTATCGGTATCAGAATTAGATTGTGTGAGGAAGAAAATATTACCTGTTGCTGGTTCTTCGATTTGATAGACTTGCCGTGCATCACAGCAGTTGGTATCATTAGCAAGAATATTTTGCAACCATTCTAAATCTACTAATGGATCGCCAAAATCGCACTCAATTTCAACTACTGGTTGACAAGTATAAATTAATTCATTGCTAGTTGCCTCTATTAGAATCGTACATGGCGGGCCTTCTTCTACAACCTCTCCACCTACTGAACAAATAGAGTTGCCTTCACAGTCATATAAATTAGAAGGTATATCAACTGGACAATTAACAAATCCGCCGCCTCGATCAATTAAGAAGTAGGTTTGTCCTCCAGATTCAATTTGTGAAATTTTTGATGTATTACAACAACTGAAATCATTGGCGATACGCTCTTGCAACCATGCTAAATCTACCAAAGGATCGGTAAATTCGCAAGCAACAGTTTCACATTCTCCCTCCACATAATCTGTTACGCCTGCACACTCAGCAAAACATCCGTTGCTGTAGGTTATACCATTGGCACAAACAGGAGCATAAATTTCGATGCATACGCAACTTTCTTGTTCTTCTACACAGTTTACTTCAATAGGTGTGGTGCAAGTGCTAAAGTTTACATCTGGTCTAGGGATATAACCAAATACGATATTTTGTCCATCTTCAAACACATGATTGGTATTATTAAACACTGGGTCTAATTGAGTGCCATCTTGCAACTCAATTACATAACCACATTCGTCTCCAACTGCTGGACCAAGATAAACTACTGTACCAATGACATTACAAACGCCACATTCACCCTCTATAAAATCTGTTACACCTGCACATTGTGCTCGACATGAATTGCTGTAAGTTACTCCATTAGCGCAAACAGGGGCATAGGAAGCATCACAGTCACAACTAGGGCAATCATACAATAATTCTTGATTTTCTATTGGTTCAAAGAACTCAGCGAAACAACCTATAGGAGTTTCAGGTACGAAACCGCCTGTTTGACAAAGTAAATCACCATCACAATTGTATAAAGAAGCTGGAAAATCAGCACAAGTTGCTGGATTATTACCTTCTACTAAAATAACTGTTTCACCATTTAAGATAGCTGTAGATACGCTGCCAATACAAGGACCACATGCACCCGTAACAGGGTCTATGATTAATTCCTCTAGCCATGGTAGGTCTGCTATATTATTTACTTCGCAAGAACCTGTTCCACATTCGCCTTGTGTAAAATCACTTGCCCCTTGACACAGTGCTTCACATTCATTGCCATAGGTTACGCCATTGGCACAAACAGGATCATAGATTTCAGGGCAGGCACAACCTTCTAAATCAAGGCAATTCACTTCAATAGGCGTATCACAAGTAATTCCTTCTAAATCAGGTCTTGGAATGTAACCAAAGCTAATAACTTGATTATCTTGGAAAACGTGGTCGGTATTATTGATAACAGGATCAAGGTAGTCAGCACCACCATCTATTTGAATTAAGAAACCACATTCATCGCCAGCATCAGGGCCGAAATAAATGACTGTTCCAATGGTATTTGCTATACATTCTTCCTCCTCATTGCAAACATAAATAACCTCATTACTTGTTGAAGCCTCTAAAATTGGGCAAGGTTGTGGAACAGGAGTGAATCCGCTTAGTATACAAACAGTATTTCCTGTACAATCGTATAAGAAAGCTGGTTGATCAGTTGGACATTCAATGCCGTTTCCAGTAGGAGATACTAAGAAATAAGTTTGCCCTCCTGATTCAACTTGAGAAATTTGACCTTTTCCACAGCAATCACCTGTATTTACCAATTCATTTAACCAAGGTAAATCTTCAATTGGATCATTAAATTCGCAAGTTGTCTGAAAACAAGAATATATCAGCTCCATATTCTCTAATGGAGAAATTGGGCAAGGATCAAAGAAAATACTTATAGTACAAATTAATTCTCCATCACAATTGTAGATTGAACTACCAAAATCGGGGCAGCTAATACCTGCTACTAAAATAACCGTTTCGCCATCTAAAGTAGCAGTTGATACCGTTTCAATACATTCAGCACATTGACCAGTAATGGGGTCTATAACTAATTCCTCTAACCAAGGTAGGTCTGCAATATCATTTACTTCGCAATTAGATGGAGGAGGACATTCTCCTTCTTCCCAAGGCACACCTGCACAATCAGCTTCGCAGGCATTTCCATAAGTAACGCCATCAGCACCGCAAACAGGCACATACTCGTCTGTTGGACATTCACAAGGGCATTTAAAGAGCTCTATTTCATCAACTAGTGGATCAACAAATTCAGCAGCACAGCCTTGTGGAAGTTCACCAGCAAATCCGCCTACTTCACACAATAAATCACCATTACAAGTATACACACCTGTTGGGAAATCATTACAAGCAACTCCGTCATCTATTACCGCAGCTTTGATAACAATAACTGTTTCGCCATTTAAATTAGCAGCATATAAACCTTCTATACACTGATTACATAATCCTGTAGCTGAATTAAACAAAATTGTTTCTACCCAAGGAAGATCAACAAGCGGATCGTTGATTGGGCAATCCGTATTAGGAGGGCCACCGCCACATTCGCCGGGGGTGAAACTAACTACACCATCGCGTTGGGCTTCACACTCATTACCATAAGTCACGCCATTACAACCACAAACGGGATCGTACAAATCAAAACAAATTAATTCAGGATCAACTTGACATTCATCAATACATTCATCACCTACCGTTTCAGGAATTGTATTATTGCCACAGTCGCCACTTTGCCAGATAAGTTTACCTGCTCCAAAATCGCTAATGGCTAGACCTTGTTGGTTACATTGTGCATCGGCAGGGGTAAAACCACCATCTGTACAAATTAAATCTCCTGCACAATTATATAAATTGCCAAATGGCATATCAGCAACTAAAGGTGTACCCTCTTCTTTTATAAAGAAAAAATATTGTCCATTTTGAATGTATTGAATAATGGCGCAGGTTCCAGTAGGGAACGGACTATCAGGATTGATGATATTTTGAATCCAAGGAATTTCTAGTGGGTCTTCTAAACCACAAACTGCACAGTTGCTACCTCCACCTGCTGGTGGAATAACACCTACATCTATACTTAAATTATTTTCGCCAGCACCCAAAGTAACTTCCACTGTACCGTCAACTGGGTTTGGATCAGAATCTAATTCATCATCACCACCTTGATTTTGTGGGCTAAATGTATAGCCATCAGGCAATTGAAAGGTTACCGTGTAAGTATCTGGTGGTAAATTATTAAGCACATATTTACCATCTTCGTCTGTGATAGATAGTGCTATGCTTGGTACTGTGTTTAATTCATATTCTACACTAACTGCAACTCCTGCTAGACCTGATTCTGTAGGGTCCATGATGCCATTGCCATTTTCATCAACAAAGGCCATATTACCAATACTAGCATCATTATTAACAACTGGAGGCTCTTCACCACTACAACAGCCCGTAGTTTCCGTAATAGTAATATCACCACCGTCAACTACAGTAATAGATTCTACAACACCTGCTTCATTTCCTATGTATAAGGTATTGGTACCACCAAATGCAATAACTCCAGGTGGGAAAACAGGTGCCTCCCAACAAGCCGAAACTCCTAATGTTGCTAAATCTTCTACTAAAGCAGTTAAATTGAACGTACTATGTGGGTAATTAAGTGGTAGTACATTTCCATCAACAACTATTTCAGTAATATCATTTGAAAAAGTGCCATCAGGGTGAATAGCTATACCATCTGTAAAAGGAGCTGGCATCATATAACAAGTGCCGTCTCCATCGCCATCACCACCACTACAACAGCCCGTAGTTTCCGTAATAGTAATATTACCACCATCAACTACAGTAATAGATTCTACAACACCTGCTTCATTTCCTATGTATAAAGTATTGACTCCAGCAAATAGAATAATACCTGGCTCAATAACAGGCGGTGCCCAACAAGCCGAAATTCCTAATGTTGCTAAATCTTCTACTAGGGCAGTTAAGGCTTCACTACTATGTGGATAGTTGAGTGGTAAAACATTTCCATCAACGACTATTTCGGTAATCTGATTGGATTCTGTACCGTCAGGGAAAACAGCTATACCATCTGTGAAAGGAACTTGCATTACATAACAAATACCATCACCGTCTCCGTCTCCGTCTCCATCACCGTCTCCATCACCGTCTCCGTCTCCATCGCCACCATCACAAGGTCCATCTGTAAAACTCAATACCCCTTTTCGTTGGGCTTCACATTCATTGTTATAAGTCACGCCATCACAACCACATACAGGAATGATAACAGTAGGACAAGCTAAGGCTTCGTCAACCGAACAAATATCAATGCAATCTGCCACTGGCGTATTATCACATGTTTCGCTTTGCCAAATAAGTTGACTAGCAGAAGTAGGGTTAATTCCACTGAAAAAACATTGTACATCTGGGGGAGTGAAACCGCCTACTGTACACACATTTTCACCTTGACAATTTAATACATATCCTGTTGGCAAATCAGCAATAAGAACATCTCCTGTTTGGGGTTTAGTGGTTAGGTAAAAATGAATTGCTCCATCGTGCATAAATTGATAAATGAAGCAACGACTATCATTATCTACAATTGTTTTTAGGAAAGGTAATTCTTCTAGTGGATTTTCAGTACCACAAATTTCACAAGTACCACCACTAGGTGGGATAGTACCACAAGCACCATCTGTAAAATCAGTGATCCCATTATTAGCAGCTTCACATTCATTATTATAAGTTACCCCATTGCAACCACAAACGGGAATAACAACTGTTGGACAAGGCGCAAGTTGAACACTACACTCATCAATGCAATTTTCATTACTTTCAGGCACATTGGTTGTAGGACTACAATCTGATTGCCAAACTAAGTCGCCTTTACCCAATACATCAAAACCTAAGCCTTGAAAACTACATTGCGCCTCTTGAAAGGTAAAACCTCCATCTGTGCAAATAGTTGTCCCATCGCACTGATGTAAAGTACCTCTTGGTAAGTCTGCGATAAATGGATTATCACTATACAATAAGTATATATAGTACTCACTATTTTGTACAAATTGATAAATGGCACAAACATTCAAAGAATTATTACTGATAATGGTTTCAATCCACGGCAAGGTCGTTAAATCCTCAACATCACAGGCAGTACATTCATTACCACCTTCGCCGCCAGTAGGTGTCATACCATCTACCCCAATAACTATTGGATAATCCTCCACCTCGCCATAATTAAAATCGCCACACTCATCAACTACGCCACCGTATTGCATCACAACCCTCATTCTTGTAGCTACGGGTTCTGTTAAAGTTGGGATAGTAATATTGACCAGCAATTTCTCCGCACTTTTTTCGGCCAATAATTGCTCTCCTTCGTCAGAAAAATCAAAATCATTGTTGAGGTCTATAAATACCGCCCAAGCTTCTTTGTAGGCTTTATTGGCAAACCCCGGGGTTAACATAATATCATAGCTTTCGCCAGCTTGCACCTCAATGGTTTGAGCCGAAAAATAAGCATAACCATCGTTTTTGCCACTTTCATGATCTACATTGTTAAGCGCAACTGCTTCAATCCATTCATAAGTTATTTTTTTACCCTGAGCATCACAATAAATAGGGGGCGGAATGGGTGAAATATTTGTCATTGGCTCACCAGAGGGCTCAATAGTAATGAGGTAATCTTCGACCTCACCATATGGAAATTCGCCACAAGCTTTAGGCGTTTTATGGTAGCTCATAGCAAAGCGTATTCGTGTCTGCAAAGTTGCTTCAATATAAGGAATACTGATGCTACCTGTTACGACATCTCTACCATCTTGTGAAAATAACTGTTCGCCAGTATCCGAAAAATCGCCATCACCGTTGTAATCCAACCAGATAGCCCAGTTTTCACGATATGATTTACTAGCATAGGCGGGTGTTAACTCCACAGTATAAGTTTTGCCAGATGTTAAAATAACGGGCAATTCATTTAAAAGGGTGGTAAAGTCACTATAACCACCATTTTCAGCACCACTTGTATAAGCGAATGCTGTTTGTCCATCACTATCAGTAATGTTAATAGACTGAATCCATTCGTAACTTACTTTTTTTCCTGTTGCCTCACAATAAGTTTGTGCAATAGCATTATTGAAAGTAAAAAGTATAAATATTAAAATGTAATTAATTAAATAATAATTCAAATTTATAAACTTTTGTTTAGTAAAATTAATAAAACACTTCTGGAACATAATTGAATGATTTTTTATGTGATTGCAATAGTCATTATTTTGAGTAGCTAATAACTAGATTTGAGAGATAACATTTTTTCAATGCAATATTTTAAATATCATTTTATAAACAATTAATTATAAAGAATTTAAGATAATTACTTTATCTTTTACCCATAGGTAAATAATTACTCAAGTCTAATGTCTCAAGTCTCCTATATTACATTAAAAAAAAGCAAAACTTTCCAAATGGACAGTCCTTTCTCCGAACAGTTTAACAGTGAGTGGGATGAGGTGTATTTGTTAAATGAAGGTAAGCAGCATTGGATGTAAAGTATGAAACATACTTTACTTTATAAATACATGTGAGTATGAATCATTTACTAAGGAAAACATTGAATAATGTATCAAATAATGATGAGTAGTGTACAAAAAAATAAGAAGTGTAATAGTGTGATAATGTATTTGTATCCTTTCATTGCAAAAATAAACCATTCTTAGGAGAATAGGAGATTTTTTTTAAATACTTGACTGTTTTAAGTTATTTTACACCTTTTATTTTTAAAAAAATTACTAATAATAAATGTTTTATTTTTTAACAAAAAGACATTTAAATAATTATTTAATTGCAATTTAATAATAATCGCAAAACATAGTTAAGCTAACAAAGTGCTTAATTCATTAAATTTTTAAAATAAATACCCCAATATCATTTATATTGGTCATTTTTAAGGAGACTTTAGAAACACTTTTTACGTCTTAGTAAGTGCCAAGCACTAATTAATTGTGCACAATTTTGTTCTAAAGTATTGACGTTCACTATTTTAATCAAAGAGAGAGTCCCGTTTAATTATTGTCTAGTACTTTAATATACTTGACAATGGTAAATTAGGGAGATATTTGCTATTACTTCTTCTACCTAACCATAAAAATATTATCAGCCTGCCTTTTGGCTTTTAGCTCCTAATTTCTAACAGTTAAACTCCAAAAGTCTAAGTATCTAAATATCAATTTTAGCGGCAAATTGTTAGGATAATAAAGGAAACATACCGACAAATCAACGTTTTTAAATTGGAAGAAAAATTCAATATATCATTATCAAGATAAAAGTAGTGCTAAGTCATTCTGTAATACTTTTAATTGAACAAGGCAAAAAGGCAGGCAGCATTGCTAGGATTACTAATTGCCAAATTGAAACAAAAAGTTTTTGGCAACGGTATACTTTGCTACAAGTTTTTGATAACCCTTACCACTTTTTCAGACCAACTTATCCCGATTTTCTGTTAACAAAGGTTAAATTATGTCTGAAACTGGACATAAAAAATTTTTTTGTAAAATTTAAAAAACTAGATTTGTAAAGTCTGCGTTATCTATTAGATGTTTATGAATGATTTTCTGCAAACATCTAGGCATAGCCTCTAAAAGAAGGTCTGTTGTTTCCTAAATCAGTTAAATAAAAAATAATGAAATTCAAATCTTTAAGCTTTATAGCAATCATTGGAATATTCTTTCTATGTTCTTCCAGCACCTTCACTGATAACCTCAGTGATAGCAATGGAATGGACAAGGAAACCCTTTTGATGAAGATTATAATCAATGGCTTGAGTCAAAATCATTATCAACCTCAAAAAATTGACAATGATTTTTCAAAAAAAGTATTTGACCT
The DNA here is from genome assembly GCA_020631155.1 of Bacteroidota bacterium. Taxonomy (GTDB): domain Bacteria; phylum Bacteroidota; class Bacteroidia; order Chitinophagales; family UBA2359; genus JAHDHV01. Next base: position 26,085 of record JAHDHV010000017.1, read on the forward strand.
ATACTTAGAAAGATTGGATTACAGCAAGCGATTTTTCCTACAGTCTGATGTAGATAAATTAACTAAATACAAATTAGACATTGACAATGCCATTACCAAAAGACGAGTGGACTATGCCTTTCTGGATTTATCCGTTGACCTTTTAGAGCAACGAATCAAAGAAGCAGAACACTACTATAAGGAAGTGTTGGACAAGCCTTTTGCTTTTGACAAAGACGAAATGTATGAGGTAGATGCCGAAAAGCGAGGTTTTGTCAGTACTAAAGAGCAGTTAAAAGAACGATGGAGAAAGTCGCTGAAATATCAAACCTTGACTCGACTGGTGGATGCGCTGGAGTCGCAAGAAAAAAAGATTGAGGAAAAAAAGAAAGATTTTACTCCTAAAACATTCAGTGAGCTAGAAAAAGAAGCACGCGAAAAAGTGCAAAAAACACATAAAGACTGGTTCTCTCGTATGTTTGAAGAGGACAGGTCTGATCGCTTACATACTTTTATCAATGCCATTTCTCGCGCCTACGACCCACACACCAACTATCTTCCACCTAAAGAAAAAGAAAACTTTGATATTTCGTTATCTGGCCGCCTTGAGGGAATTGGCGCACGCTTACAAAAGAAAGACGGCTATATTACAGTAACCGAAATCGTACCGGGTAGTGCTTCGGCAAGACAAGGGCAACTCGAAGCAGAAGACATTATTCTGAAAGTAGCACAAGGCGACAAAGAGCCTGTAGATGTTCAGGATATGCGCCTAGATGATGCTGTTCAGTTGATTCGTGGTAAAAAAGGAACGGAAGTACGGCTAACAGTGAAAAAAATGGACGGTGCGAGTATGGTTATCCCCATCATTCGCGATGTGGTATTGCTAGAAGAATCTTATGCTAAGTCTTCTATTTTGATAGATGAAGCAGACGGTAGCGAAATTGGCTATATTAAATTGCCTAAATTCTATGCTGATTTTAACCGTAGAAATGGTAGAAGCTGTGCCAAAGATGTACGTAAAGAGTTAACCAAATTGCAGCAGGAAGATGTTTGTGGAGTGATTTTAGACCTTCGCAATAATGGCGGCGGTTCTTTGCGTGATGTGGTAGAAATGGCAGGTTTATTTATTGAGGACGGACCTATTGTACAAGTAAAAGGTAAAATAGGTAGCCCAGATGTATTTGATGATTCTGATCCTAAAATTCACTATGACGGTCCTTTGGTGGTGATGGTAAATTCTTTCAGTGCTTCGGCTTCCGAAATTTTGGCTGCTGCCATTCAGGACTACAAACGTGGGGTAATTGTGGGTAGTGCTGCTACTTATGGCAAAGGTACCGTACAACGCTTCATTCACCTTGATCAAGCCCTAAATCCACAATTTAATAGCTACAAACCTTTAGGGTCTGTAAAATTAACCATCCAAAAATTCTATCGCATCAATGGCAGTACCAATCAATTAAAAGGCGTTATTCCTGATGTTGTTTTACCTGATAACTATACCTATATTGAAGTGGGCGAAAAAGAACAGGAATATGCTATGAAAGCCGATAAAATAGATGCCTTAAATTATAATGAATGGACTAATTTAGGCACATTAGACAATATTAAAGTAAAAAGCCAAAGTCGGGTTAAAAGCAATGAAACTTTCGCACTAATTGAAGAAAACGCCAAACGCCTGCAAACGCAAAGAGATGAAACAATGCGTACACTTTGCCTAGATAAATACCGCAAACAGCAAAATAAACTTAATGAGGAGAGCAAAAAATACAAAGAAATTGACAAAGAAATTGAAGACTTAAATGCTCGTTCTCTTCTCGCCGATTTAGCGGAAATTCGACAAGATACTGCTAAAGAGTCCAGAAACAAAAAATGGCTAGAGGACATCACTAAAGATGTATACATTTCCGAATCTATGTCTATTATCAAGGATATTACAAGCGGTGGTTGTGCGGTGAATAATATTGCTATGCCCGGAAAAGCAACAACGAAGCCCGGATCAGAAGTTGCGCCTGACCCTGCAATGTTAGAACATCAAAAGGAAAGTAATAATTAAATGCCTAGACTTGAGACATTAGACTTGAGATAATTAACTCACTACATATAGTAAGTTCAAATGTCGTTTGATTTTGTCCAGCTACTTAAGAGTGCAATAAAACATAAAAAAACAATTCAATCTTTAAAGCTAATCTAATTGTACAAAAGCTCGCTAACGTTTGATTAGCGGGCTTTTTAGATTTTTTAATTTAGTTAGAAATTTGTTTTAAAACGTTTTATACAATTTAACAACCAATCTCTAACTTGACAATGGTATATTAAATTTTTCTTTCAATTTAAAAGCGTTGATTTGTCTAAATTAGCATTATCCAGAACGGTTATCCATAGATTCGTGATTAGGTGTTTTTTCATGATAGCTTTCTTTTTAAATAATTTGTGTAACGAAGGCTTTAGCCGTTACAGCTCTTATAAAATACTGTAAATCATATTATTAGACAGAATTTAAAACATAACTAGTTGTTGTCAATTCCTGATTTCTAACAGCTAAATATCTAAAAGTCTAAATAGCCAAAAATCAATTTTAAAATTAACGCATTAGGAGAAATATCAAGTAAATCTGTAATATACCATTGTCAAGCTAATCAATAACATATCCATTCCATAGAAAAGTATTTTGCGTATCAATCGTTGGATAAATCACATTTGCATTTTTAGGACGGATAAGCAATTCATCTGCTATCATATGTTTGCCCCTTAAAAAGAAGATTATTTTATTTTCACTTGCTTTTAGCTGAAAAGTATAACTTACACGTAGCCAACCCTTATATATTTCACTCAACTCCTTTGGATTTAACTCTTTACTTTCTACTACTTGAAAATCTTTATCATATTGTTGATAATGGAATATTGGAAAACCCGAATGTTGATCCTCTATTTTTAGCCAACAAGAAACAACATACTCCTGCCCTACTCGTCCTTTAGGAATAGCTGCATCCCATAAAATGGCATCACCTTTAGCCTGATATTTCACGCCTTTCCCATAAAAAGGAGTTATATCAGCCGCCTCTTTTTGTTCCTCAAAATGTTGTACGACCACATCCTCCACTGCCTGCGTTGCCCAATAATCTACTTGATGAAACAAAGAATCTTGATGTGTTTGCACCCACTGCTTGATATTTTGTTTTTCAGATTTAAATGCAGTTAAAGGCAGTTTATAAAAAGCTCTGCCTTTATCATTTATTTTTTTGATTAAAGTAGCCTTAGCTACCAAAGCTTTTTCCTGCTCGTTGAGATGTTCGCCAGAAGTCAGCAAAAACAAGGGTTTTTGGTTGGGAAAATCTTGTAAAATTTCTTTTTCAATCAAAGGGCTGCTAATTAACTGCACCGAACGCAAACTCCGACTGATCGAACTGCGTGCTAAATATCCTGCTACAATCGGCAAGCCTGTTGCAATAGAGGCAGCACAAGATAGTGATAAAGCTTTATTATGACCTGCATTGAGATAAATTTTTTCAGAGCCCATTTGATACAAGGGCAATGGAATAATTGCCTGAAAATCAGAGGGTTGATGACCTAATTCTGCTAATTGAGTTTGATAATTTTCTTGAGGATTATAAAAGCTTTTAGCAGTATTCCATTGTTTAAGGTAACGATATTTTCCATGTGTTTTAATAAATGCATCCGAAGCCCAAGACAGAAGCACTAAAAACAGTATCATTTGCCCAATAGACTTTAACCCCTTGCTAGAAAGCCGTCTATAAATTTGATAAAAGTAAATGGCTGTATAAATGGTAAACACATAATAGAATACCCAAGCAAAGCGTCCCAAAGAGCGAAACTGTCGAAGTGGCGGAAACCAATCCAGTAAAAAAGCTCCGCCCGTTTTAAAGGGAACTCCCATCGCATACAACAATAATAAAGTAGCTGCCCAAAACATAATGGGTAAATCACCTGGCAAAACAGGCTGCAAAATAGGCTTATACTGTTTTTTGCGAATATAATTTACCCATTTTATCAAAGTAAAAAATAAGACTAACAAACCAACAAAACCGACATAAGCCTGCCCTTCCCATTTCACATGCCCTATTTTGACAAAAAATTTCCACACATCAATAAATGGCGAATAAAATGGCAGAAAAATGCTTTCAAAAGAGGCAGTATAATGAAAAATACCAAAGGGAAAAGTGTGCCTATCTGTAAAAGGATCGGTTAGAGAAATAGCAAGTTTTACCAGAATAATGGGAACAATAGCTGCTAGAAAAGTAATGATAAGCTTTTGATAATCAATAGTTTGCTGTTTTTTTAGCAAAAAATGATGTAAAGCATAAATCAACAAATACGCCAATAGCAAAAACGAAGCTATTGGCACATAATAAGTGTGAAAAGTGGCAAATAATAAATTGGTTAATAGGAGTAATATTCCCCATTTATAAGTTTTTTGAGATTGAAAAAGTCGCCGCAATAAATACCATATCAAGGGAACAAAAAACAACAAACCCAGCGCGTAATGTCCAGGGAAACGCTCCAATTGAGGGGATAAAAATCCAATGATCAAAGAAATAATTGCTGCATACAAAGGGGGCAAATGATAGGAACGAGCCAAATAAAATAATAACAATACGCAAGGAATAACGGACAACATCAATAAGGCATTGATGATTCCGATAGTATAGTCGGTTAAATCTAGTCCAAGCTTTCTTAGTGTAGATAAAGTGAAAGATAATAAAGGCATATTATCTGTATAAATTACATGCTCACCATAAGGATAATACATACCTGAAAAGTGCAAACCTTTATCATACTTAGCATAGTATAAAGCCGTATAATAATTTTTAGTACTATCGCCACCTTCCCCAAAAAGATGGTCATTAGGATGCAACAATATTTTACTCCACAATAATATGGTCAACAAAATTGTCGCTGCTAAAAGCACCAATGTTGGGTATTTTTTAAAAAAGTGCATGAATGGCTATCATTTTACGGTTTCATCAAATTTGAAGCTGCAAGATAAAAAAGTATTATTGTTTAGGAGATAATAAACACAAAAGTTTACTTTTGCCGTTATCCATTTTTAATAAACTACAACTTTGAGCAATCAATCTATGGTTACCTTAATTATTCCGTTTTACAATGAGCAAGAACGTATTCCCTTGTTTCACGAAAAATTACAAAGCTATCTAGCCAATAATCAACATATTTCGCATATTTTTATGGTGAATGACGGCAGTCAAGATGAAACCTTCAATTTATTAGAAAATATCCAGCAAAATTTACGCGCAAACTATCCGAGTATAGAAGCAAAAGTCATTGATTTGCAAAAAAATCAGGGCAAAGGCGGTGCGCTTAGAGCAGGTATTTTGCAAACAACAACTGCTTGGGCACTAACAACAGATGCAGATTTCGCTACCCCTCCACAACAACTAGACCAATGGATTACAACAGGGCAGGTTGATTTAACGCAAAAAACAAGGGTATACATTGGTTCGCGAGAGATGGGCATACGAGCAGGCCTAGTACATTTTCACTGGCACAGACGCATCATTGGGCGGATATTTGCCTTTTTAGTTTGGTTGTTTACAGGGGTAAAAGATAGTGATACACAATGCGGTTTTAAACTATATCCAACTGTTATTGCAAAAGCAGCTTTTGAACCTTTGGTAGAAAGAGGTTATGCTCATGATGTAGAAGTTTTATATCGTATTCATCAAAAAAAAGTACCTATACAATCCTTGCCGCTACAATGGGAAGATCAGGAAGGGTCTAAAGTAAATCTTTTAGTAGATAGCTTTAAAATGCTGATAGCCATAGTAAAAATGCGCTCTTATATCAAGTGATTATTTAAGGAGATAAGTGCTTAGAAAGCAAAAAATAAGTGCCAAGCACTATTTAATTGTGCACAATTTTGTGCTAAAGTATTAGAAATGAGCAGTTTAGTCTTTTACTATTGTAACATTAATTTTGTCTAGGTACTTACTTTACATTTTTCAACTTTACTTTTTCAATTTAAACAACTCCCTCATAAAATGCCAATAGTTTTTTCTCCTCCTCTTGCCAATTAATCACTTTTCGAGCTTCTAAACAATTTTGTTGTAAGCGTTTATATCGTTGTTTATCTTTGAGTAATTTATTGACTTCTTGTGCAATATTTTCTACTTTTAGGTCTTTCAGCAATACGGCTATTTCATATTGTTTATTGATGCGCTTATACTCTGGGTAGGCACTGCATAATTGCGGTATACCTGCGTGGAAATAGTCAAAAAAACGGTTGGCGAGGGATAGGTAGTAGCTCATCCCGTCTTTGGTAAAAAAGGTAAAGCCTAAAGTCGCCCCTAAAGTGATGTTTCGCAACTCATTTGGTTCAACAAAGCCAAAAAATCGAACTCTTTGTGTTAAATTTAACTGTTCTACCAAAGCAACACATTTTTCGTAGACATCCCCTTTTCCACAAATATACAGTTGGCAATCATCATCAATATAAGGCATTGCCTGAATCATTTCCTCTACCCCTCTCCCAATATTTACCGCCCCTTGATACAATATATACTTCTCATGCTTTTCTGTTTTTTCGGGTAAATGAATTTCATTTTCTGGTAAAAAACTAGCGTTGCGAATGATTTCAAAATGTGTTTTATATTGAGCTTTAAACAAATCGGCATAAGATTGATTGATGGTGTAGGCATAGGTTGTGCGCGGAACTATCCATTTTTCAACCGTTTTCCAAACCCATTTTACAAAAGGACGATGTACGACTTCGGGCAGTTCAGCAAAATATTCGTGAGCATCGTATATATGAGGTTTGCCTTTTATTTTAGCTGCTAAAAAATGAGGTACTAGGGTATCTAGGTCGGCTGCGGCAAAAATATCGTATCTATTCCACAAAAAATGCCACAATAGTCTCAAATTATATTCAAGGTAAAATAATTTGCCCTTAGCAAAGTACAGTCGAAGGCGTTTTTGTTGAAAAATTTTATCAAAAAGTGGCTTTGAATGATTCATTTCTCGTCCTATCAAAGTAACCTGATAACCTGCTTTGGCTAAGGAGTTACAAATGCGGTTCATTCGTTGATCGTAATTCAAATCGTTGACGACTGTAAAAACAATGTGTTTTTTCATAAAAACAAAATTACAAATTGCAAAGTATTTTCAAGTATTTTGAGGCTCATTGAGTTGTGATGTTGCCAAATGATAATTAAAAAACATTTATAAGGATTTTATGGTCAAGGTTGAATAGATAGAAGTGTTTTTTTTTTACGCAAAAGGTAACAAAATAGCAACTTTATCAGTAAAAGCTAAATGGTTAGGCTACTTAGCAAAACGCCTATATGTGTCTTTCTAACACAAAAAGCTTGACTACACCCGATGTCTAATTATAGCAAGGATACTATAAAAACTTTTTTTTTGAAGAAAAAAAGGTTAAATTATACCTGTTGATAATTACAGATCACTTTACACACAACAACTAAACAGCAAAGAACTATCAAAAAATATAACAAATCATAAACTATCACTGCAATAATAAGTAGTTATTATAGAATATGGCTTAGGATAATTCATTTATTATCATTTTATTTATAATAGTCTATTTTATTCAACCACTTAATTGCATTTCTTTTAGAAAGTGATTTTTTAGTCAATAATGAGCATGAGCAGGCGCACTATTTTCGCTCTAAGGCTAAACAAACTCATTTTACTTTTTTTTGGTCATATTTTTGCACAAGAGCAATAGCACTTACCAGTCTAATTCAATAATCAGCACACACATCATTATTTTTTTTTTTGATTATCAAATCTTATTTTTTAACTTGGTAAAACGGGAAAATCGTATCTGT
>JAHDHV010000385.1 GCA_020631155.1 Bacteroidota bacterium
ATCCAAAAGTCTAAATATCCAAAAGTCTAAATATCCAAAAGTCTAAATATCCAAATATCCAAATATCCAAATATCCAAAAGTCTAAATATCCAAATATCCAAAAGTCTAAATATCCAAATATCCAAAAGTCTAAATATCCAAATATCCAAATATCCAAATATCCAAATATCCAAATATCTAATAAAGCCTATTCAGACAAAACATAACACCGCTTATTCACTTTCTTAAAAGCTTCTACCTGCTCTTTAGTAACTTTAGTACCCGGGCAATAGAAGGTCTCCAGTTTTTTAGCGGTTGTCAGTCCTTTAAGGTCTTTTAATAAGGTATTTTCACAATTCAATTCATATAATTTTACCAAACTAGATAAATCGCCAATTTTTTCAAGCGTAGTATAGCTACAGTTAATTTTTTTCAACTTTTCAGCACCCTGTACACCATCCAAAGAGCGAATAACCGTATTAGAACAATCCAATTCCTCTAAATTTTTCAAATTACCAATCCCTTCCAAGCTGTTCACTTTTGAATCGCTGCATACAACTTTAAGCAAATTACTCAAAGAGTCAATACCTTGCAAGTTGGTCAATTGGGTGTTTTCGCAAAATAAACGTTCCAATTTCGTCAAACCTTGAATGCCCTGCAAACTTTTGATGTTTGTATTAGCGCAATTAAGCGTTTTTAAATTCAGCAATCCGCCAATGCCTTGCAAACTACCTAAACTAGTATTGCGGCAGTCCAAAACCTCCAAATTAGGCAATTGCCCCAAACCTTTAAAACTACTAATATTAGAATCTCTACAGTTCAAAATTTTCAAATTTGGCAAACTTTCCAAACCTGCCAAATCGCGAATATTGGTTTCATAGCAATTAAGCTCCGTTAAATTTTCTAGCTTACCAATATTTTTTAAACTGCTAATGGCGGTGCCGCTAATATCCAAAACTTCTAAGGTTTTCAACTGCTCCAAACCTTTGAGGTTCGTCACATTGGTATTCATCAATAAAAGCGTTTTCAGTGATTTTAGCTGCTCAATACCTTGTAAATTGCTCAAATTGGTGTTGGCACAATCCAAAATTTCCAATTTTTCCAAACCTGCCACACCTTGTAGGCTATTTAAGCCAGTTGCCCCTGCATGAATGACACGCAATTCTTTGGCATCTGCCAGCCCCTTAAAATTAGTGATGCGAGTGTCAGCGCAAATTAAGGTTTGCAATTTTACCAACTTGTTCAAGGCTTGTAAATTGCTAACAGGAATACTTTGAATGTTTAATTCCTCTAATTTAACCAAGCCCTCAATTCCTTTCAAGTTCTTCAAATCCGTTTCACCAACATTTAATTTTTTGAGCTCAGATAAACTTTCAATACCTGATAAGCTGTTGATCTGTAGGCTATTACAGTTAAGTTCTTCTAATTTTGGGAAATTTTCCACGCCTTTTAAACTGCTGATTCCAGTACTGCTACAATCCAGTTTCTTTAGTTTAGTCAAACCAGCTGTACCATCTAAGTTTTTAAGTGTAGAATAGGAGAGACTCAATTCCTGTAGGTTGGTGAGGGAAGAGATCGGTTGCAAACTTTTGATTTCTGCACCATTACAATCAAATACTTTAAGGCGTTCAATACGGCCTAAATCACCAGCAGTTACCTTTTTGCCCAAACCTGCATTGCGTCTAACCAATTCTTTCCAAGTATCATCCAAACTTTCCCACCACGACATAGTTAGTGAACCATCCTTAATGGTAGTCGTTGTTGATGAAGTAGTATAACTAGGATTTGCCCAAAGATTGGTATTCATAGTTGTTAATCCTAGCAGCAGAAATGCCGCTAATAGGATTGTTAATTGTTTATTTACCATATTTTTAGCGTTTTTATAAATGATGTTGATTCTTAGCATTTTAGCGCATTGATTAAAATAGTTATATAGGTTTATCGTGTCCTTTATAGAAATAGAAGTGTATTTGTTTGACATAGGTTGCAAGAAAAAGGTAACTTTGAAAAAATCTCATATCTCATATCTCATATCTCATATCTCAAGTCTCCCGTCTCATATCTTAAATTTAACGAAAATAAAATAAAAAACTTATGTTTGGTGATTTTGGTGCGATGCAAGCACAAATAAAAGAGCAATTAGAGGATATTACTGTTACTGCCGAAGCAGGAGACGGTGCCATTGAGGTAACCGCAAATGCAAATCGCAAAGTAATGAATATCAAGATAAAACCAGAAATAGTAGACCCTACAGATGTAGAGCAGCTAGAAGATTTGCTAGTCGTAGCTCTCAATCGCGCACTGGAAAAAGCAGAAGTAAAAGCGGCTGCCGAAATGCAAAAAATAGCCCAAAGTATGCTCCCCGGCGGCTTGGGTGGACTAGGAGATTTGTTTAAGTAATCATTGGAGTTTGGGGCTAAAAATCTAAAAATCTAATCTCTGACTTCCATCAAGCATATATTCCATTTTAAGCAATTCAGCGTACAACAAGACCGATGCGCCATGAAAGTAGGCACGGACGGGGTTCTGTTGGGGGCTTGGGCAGAAGGTAATGGCCAAAAAATACGCCATATCCTCGACATTGGAACAGGCACAGGTCTTATTGCGCTGATGTTAGCACAACGCTTTCCAGCAGCTACAATTCACGCCATCGAAATAGATGTTGACGCTGCCAAACAAGCGCAGCAAAATGTATCGGCATCCCCTTGGGCGGCGCGCATCAACATATTTGCCGAAGCATTACAAACTTATCAAAAAAATGCTCGGCAATACGATTTAATTGTTAGCAATCCACCCTATTTTCAGGATGCAGTGAAAGCCAAAGGTCAACAACGCACCTACGCCCGTCACAACAATGCCCTTTCTTTTGAGGAACTCCTCAAAGGCATCCATCGCTTATTAGCCCCAAATGGCACTATTTGTTTGATTTTACCCCTTGAAGAAGCTAGGGTATTTCAACAAAAAGCACTATCTTACCGACTATTTACAGAAAAAATGACGCTGGTGCATCCCAAAGCTGGGGAGATTGCTAAACGTATTTTATTATCTATGCAATTTCGACTACCTAATCATTTGAAAAAGAATAGCTTAATGATTCGCAAGGCTATCAACAACACCTACACAGATAATTATAAAGACTTGCTAAAAGATTTTTATTTGCATTTCTAAGTCAAAAAGATTATCTATAAGTGATGCGGAAATAATAAGTTGAACCATAAAGGCAAAATAATAAAGGTGACTAGCTCAACTTATTATTGTAGAATTACTAAAATAAAACACCTGAGTGTGTCAGAAATTTAGGGAAAGTCAAAATAATTTTCGAAATGAAAAGCAAAAATTTACTTTTCCTAAAAACAAAACAGCCTTTTTTTATTGACTTTTGAAGAGCGACCTTGAAAGTTTTTGCGTTAAGAAAATTGGTAGGAACATCGTTAAGAAATATCCGCAGCAATATAAATTCTAAAAACCCAGTGAATTTATGTAAAAGCTTTAAATGTTGATTATCAAGTATTTATTTCAACTCAAGGAAATAGTATTTTTTAGGAGATTTTAGATGTTCCTGCCAATTTTTAGCGAAAAAGTTTCACCGTCTTGATTTTTTTCTTTCTTTTTTTATCAAGAAAAAAAGGAAAAAAACGTAGGTAGAGCAATGTTCTCTAAAGATTCAGGCAAATAGCTTTTATAGGAAATCCCTCTTTTCTTGACACACTCAAAACACCTTTATTTTTTTGGCAAAAAGAAAAAGAAATTTGGATTAAGCGGTTGCTTTTTACCTATCAACTCATCAGTTATAAAAATACCACTTTTATTAAGTTTTGTATACTTTTGTTTAAGAAGGTAATAAGTTTTGGTTTTAAAAATTATTAAAAAAAGTAAAAATTGTAAAGCCTTGTAAATTTGCAATTTTCCAAACTCTAAAAAGAATTAGCCCCATACGCAACCCATCTACCCACAGTTTGCGTAACATTAACAAAGTCAATCTATTTCCCAAACGAATCAAGTAGTTCACTTTGACATCATTTTGGCAAAACAAGTACCTCCACAGATGGCTGATAGTCAGTATATTACTCGGTTTTCAGTCCTGTCAACAACAGCCCTATGTGTTGAATCCTGCACCACCTAGCTTGTTGGCTAGTATGGTAAGTGTGCCCATTTTTGAAAGCAAAAAAGGCCTATGTGAGAAAGATATGTCTATCATTCAAATGCCTATTGAAATGCCTGTGGCAGATATTCAGCGTAGATTAAATGAAGAAATTCCGAATGGCAAGGTCATTTATCAGTCTAGGAAATTTAAAGCAGGCAAACGCAACAAGCGGATGCATCACTACGCAGAAGTATGGAAAGATGGCGATTTTGAATTGGAATTGAAAGATGATTCTTTATATGCTAAAATTCCATTAAAGGTAAAGGTTTCCTTGAAATATGGAAAAAATAAACGCAAATTGCAATTGCGAAAACCTTTAACAACAGAAGCAAAAATTTTAGTGAAAGCTCGCACAAAAGTAGGGATTAACTCATCTTGGCAACTCATCACCAATATCGAAGTCGTTGATTATGAATGGGTAACACAACCTTTGGCAAAGGTGTTGGGCATTATGGTCAATGTGCGGCCAATAGCGTCCTTTAATATTTCTAAACTACTCCCCAACTTACTTCCCAAATTAGACAGCCTCGCTCAGTTTAAAATAGATGTACAACAGCCAGTTCGAAAAGTTTGGTTAGCACTACAACAACCTCAACAAATTGCCAAGCATCCAAAAGCTTGGTTCAAGGCAAATCCTCAGAATATCTATGTATCAAGGTTGAGGGCTCGAAACGATACCCTATACCTGTCTGTTGGGGTGGGTGTTTTTGCGGAAACAGTTATTGCCGAACAGCCCGAATATAAAGTTAATTTGCAAATGCCCAATTTGCAGGTAATAGATTCTATGGAAAAAAACTTTGAAATTCGATTGGTCAGTACCATTTCCTATCAACATGCTAATGACCTGCTTGCCGAGCAATTGGTAGGCTATACACAGTCTTTCTGGGGCGGATTGTTTCAGGTAAAAGTAGACGATGTGAAAGTGTATCCTAGTGGCGAAAAGTTGGTGGCAAAAGTTCAGCTAAACGGAACAGCTAAAGGAATTTTGTATTTTGAGGGAATACCTGTTTATGACCCAAAAAAGCAGCAATTGTATGTAAAAGATTTTGATTTTGATATGAAAACAAAAAATATGCTAGTGTCTACAGCCAATTGGTTGAATCACTACGGCTTTAAACGCAATATTCAAAAACGGTTAAAATTATATTTAGGTGATAAAATAGCAGAAACACAAACCAAAGTAGAAGGCTTATTACACAAACGCAACATTGGCAAAAATGTACGCCTAGATGGGGTACTATACAATTTAGAACCCAGTAGCATAGAATTAACACCTAATTTTATTAAAGCTGTTGTTTCTGCCAAAGGAAATGCCGAAATCGAAGTCGCTAGTTTACAATAAAGTTGAGTATGTCAAAGATTTATGGAATAACAAAAGTGATTAGTAGATTAGTGATCCGTCTTTGGATTTTTTGACTTCTTTTTAAAATAAGTTTTGTAAAGACAGCTGTTGTTTTAGTTTGAAATGCATATTAAGTATATGTTTTTATATAGTGTAAGTGTTGGGGAGAAATTTAGGATTACTAATTTCCAAAATCCCAAAATCCCAAAAGCAATTTTAGAAACAAAGTGTTAGGAAAAAAACATTCAATAAAGTTAGATGTTAAACTGTGAGCCTGCAAATCACTAACTTCATGTCATTTACCTCAACAAAAAATGCTATCCTACCCGTATAATTTGGCCGTCCAACAGAAAATAAATAACTTCGCACTTTGTCTATGGTATATTATATGGTAACACTCCAAAGACAATAACTTCATCTTAATTAATTAATGATTGATTCATGGAAAGTGTACTTG
>JAHDHV010000386.1 GCA_020631155.1 Bacteroidota bacterium
ACAAAATATTGGGTTAATTGCTTATCGCCGATGCGTTTTTCGTGCGGAATGATGTTGTCAGCGATGGTAATGAATTGAGTATGCTTATTTTTTTTTATCATACGCCCGATAGTGCCAAAGCAAGGTCCCATAAATGGCAACCAAAACCGACAAATGACCACATCAGGGCGTTGTTGAGCAATTTTGCGGCCTGTTTGCCACCAATTCAAAGGATTCATGGAGTTGATGCTGCGATAAATTTGCAGGTTTTCAGGCGCATCTTCGGTGGCGTATTGTGTTTTTCCGGGGAATAAAAAATCGGGGTATTGCAGGCTAAAAGTTTGTAAATCAACCCTATGCCCTTGCGCTTGGAAAGCATAGGCTAAACGCTCATTGGAAGCGGCAATGCCACCGCGATAAGGGTAGGCACTGCCAATAATGGTAATTTTTTTTTTCATATGAAGTTTATTGTAGAGACAATTCATGAATTGTCTTTATGTGAATTGTCTTTACCAAATCCGCCAATCACAACTTTATCTTTTCTTCTATTTGATATTGATTTTTATAGGGAGAATTTCGTGCTATGAGTTCTGCAATAAAACCTGCTAGAAAGAATTGTGAGCCGATGATCATGCATAAAATACCGAGAAAAAATAAAGGGCGTTCTGTCATTTTGTATTGCTCAAAAATAATTTTTTCAATACTCAAATAAGTAGCAATCACAAAACCAACCACAAATAATAAACTACCCAGCAAACCAAAAAAGTGCATGGGTTTTTTGCCAAATTTAGACACAAAAAAGATGGTTGCTAAATCAAGGTAACCATTAATAAAGCGATTGAGTCCAAATTTAGTTGAGCCATATTTTCGAGGCTGATGCTGAACAACCTTCTCACCAATTTTGTGAAAGCCCTCCCATTTGGCAATAGCAGGAATATAACGATGCATTTCACCGTATACCTCAATATTTTTTACCACTTCCTTGCGGTAAGCCTTCAACCCACAGTTCATATCGTGGAGTTGTATGCCTGTCACGAAGCGCGTCATGCCGTTGTAGATTTTGGTAGGAATGGTTTTAGAGAGTGGGTCGTAGCGTTTCTTTTTCCAACCTGAAACAAGGTCGTAGCCTTCGCGAGCAACCATATGATAGAGCGCGGGAATTTCGTCAGGGCTGTCTTGTAAATCCGCATCCATTGTAATGACAACCTCGCCAGCAGTCGCTGCAAAACCTTCATTGAGGGCGGCCGATTTACCATAATTACGCCGAAATTTGATGCCTTTAACTTGCCTGTGCTTATCCGAAAGCGTTTTAATCACATACCAAGAATTATCTGTGCTACCATCATCTACTAAGATAATTTCACAAGTCAAACGATGTTCATCACAAACGCGAAGTATCCAACTGACAAGTTCGGGCAACGATTCTTCTTCATTGAGCAAGGGAACAACTATAGATAAGTTCATATTGATAATTAAGGGGCAAGTGCCCGTGTTAGGTAGAGGTAGTGACGTAAAGTTTTACGTCCTTGTAAGGTTTTTAAGGTTAATCAAAAACGTAGAGCCGTAAATTCATGATTCAAAAAAATCGCAATCCCATATCCGAAATAAAAAAATCTCAAATCTCAAATCTCAAGTCTCCCATCTCCCATCTTAAGTGGCACAAATTTAAGCAATAGACTAATGAATACCGAAATAAAAAACCCCGGTATCAGAAAGCCGATAAATTGTTTAAGGGAATTGGCAAGTCCTAGCCCCCAATCACCTTTTTCCAATGCTATAATACTGTGTTTGATTTTGCGCTCTGTCATACCTTCGGCTTGCATCTGCTCACGCTGCTGTTCAATATAATAATTTTTAAATTGTTCAGCAATAGTTGTATCAATTGCATTATACATTAAATATTGAAAAATAATTAAAAAGCCTAAAAAAATGATAAAGGTAAGAAAAATGGGCTGCAATAGGGTTTTAAAGCTTACTTGTGAAGCTTGTAATTGTATTCTAGCATGAATACCTGATGCTACCATAAATGGAATGACAGTGACAAAAGACATAAAACCTACCCATTGAAACAGCAAATGAATGTTGTTGCGATACAAAATAAGGTAGGCAATGATACCTAAAACACCACTGATGATGCCTAGTCGAAGCGCAACTGTTTGAATCGTTGATTGTTTCACTTTTTTGATTTAGGTTTAGGGAGTTCACGAGTTAACATAGCCGCAGGTTGTGTCGTTTTGTGGCCGCCAATTTCAGGGTAGCTAATACGAATGTGGTAAAGGCTTTTCAACTGTTTTTTCAACACCTTTTTAATGGCTGTAATATCTTTAAAACTCAGATCGCAGTTGATAAATTGATGCTGTTTCATTTTTCCATCAATAATATTTTCCACCAAATTATTAATGTCCTCCTCACTAGGAGTTTTCAAGCTTTTAGAGGCTGCCTCCAGCGAATCTGCCATCATCACAATGGCCGTTTCTTTAGAATAAGGAATTGGCCCTGGGTAGCGAAACTTGCTTTGATCTACTTCTTCATCGGGGTTTGCTTGTAAATATTTCTGGTAAAAATATTCTGTTCGCGTATTGCCATGATGGGTGCGAATAAAATCAATGATAATGTTTGGTAAACCCTCTTTTTTGGCTAATTCAATGCCATAAGTTACATGCTCAATAATGATGCGCGCACTCTCTTTATACGGCAAATCATCATGTGGATTGATGGCTGTTTTTTGGTTTTCGATAAAATAAATTGGGCGTTGCATTTTACCAATATCGTGATACAAAGCTCCAACCTTAGCCAACAAAGCATTCGCTCCAATTTCGGCAGCAGCAGCTTCGGCTAAACTTGATACCTGTAAGGAATGCCAAAAAGTGCCGGGTGCTTTTTTAGAGAGTTTTTTCAACAAGGGTCGGTTCATATCGCCCAATTCAACCAATGTAATATCGGAGACAAAGCCAAATATTTTTTCAAAAACAGGAATTAATGGATAAGCCAACAATGTAAAAAAGGCGTTGACTCCTAGCCATGCATAAGTCCCCCAATTAATGTCTGCTAAATTCGCTTCTTGAATTAGGGAAACACCCAAATAGCCAATGCAATAAGTTAGAAAAATATACGCTGTTGTAATAAAAAATTGCGACCAGTAAGAGGTGCGAACATTAACAATAATAGCTACTAAACCTGCTAAAAGATGCAAAAATAAAAAATCATAGCTGGTTGGCACCATAAAACCTGCCAATAAAATCAAAATGAGGTAGGTGTAAAGTGCCATTCGCGAGCCAAAAAAGTTTTTAATAATAATGGGAATGGTACAAAAAGGTAGTACATAAAAACTAATGGTTGGGATACTTGCTTCTTTTACATTGATCAACATTTTTACAACATATAAAAAAAGTACAATAGATAAAAGGATGAAAGACAATTTGCGTATGCTGTTAAAGGTGTCTTTCTCAAAAGTTCGCATAAACAACACAAACACAAATAGGGCAATGCCCACTAAAATAAAATAGCCAATATCTGTTAAGTAACGGCTAAGTATGCCTAAATGACTATTATCTTGTTGATTTCGACTGCCATATTCTTGTTCCAAAGACCAGAGCACTTGGTATCTTTCTGGGTTTACCAGCGCGCCTTGAGCAATGATAATTTCCCCCTCTTGTATTTTATCCCCCTTGTTCAGTGAAATGGACTTTAGCTCCTCATCCTCATATTCCTTTGATTTTTCTGCATTGTAACTTACATTAGGCGGTAGATGTTGGCACAGCATTTCTGTTAAAAAACTAATGCTTGTATCTACTTTTACATTCACATTGACCAGTTCCTTGATTAGTTTAGAGGCAGAACTAAAGGTAAAAAAATCATCCGGTCGCCGCCGACTACTTTTAGCGGATTGTTCGCTTTGGAGTAGGCGAATTCGCTTTTTAGACAAGCCATTAAATTTTTTCTTTTCTTCCACCTCCCAAATACCTTTTTGATAGATAGTATCAATTAGCAATAAGGCCAAATCCGTATACCTTAGCGAGTCAGATGGTTGAGTAGTATAGGCTGTATCCCGTTTTCTTTCGGCATAAAAATCATTGAAATTGCTTAAAAACCTTTCTGTAACTTCATATTGTACTTCGTCATTCCTCTGATAAAAAGGCGCGAAATCGCGTTTGATGCGTTTTCGTTCTGCGTCAAGGCTATCAGGCATTTTTTTAATGCTAAAATCAAAAGGTGCATAGAGATTTTCGTATTTCCATGGACGCTCCACTTCATAATCACTGTATTTGAATTTTGTCGTTTTAGGAAATAAACTAACAATAGCTATGATTGCCAGTAACACAATCAAATAGCGCACAATAACTAAGTGCTTATTAATGATTAAAGAAGTAATGTTTTTTCTGTTCATGAATGGAGATTAATGCCTAAACTTTTGTTAAACCAAAGACCAAACAATTAGTTTAAATAGTTAGACGTTAATGTAACAAAGAATTAAAGACAATTCAAAATAATTTTGTTCATTGTCTTTGTAAATTTTACACATCGCTCCCACAAAAGTACCCTATCTATTAGTTAATACCCAAATTAAACCTTATCTTTTATTGAGTTGATAAATATACTATTTTGATAAGTTATTCACAAAAAAGATTCGCAAAAATATGAAACAGTTCATAATCCTTTGCTTATTAGGCTTGTTGAGTATAAATAGTGTGGCTGTTTATGCTCAAAAAAAGGAAACAAAAACGGAAAAGACAGACGAACAAAAGGCTGTAGCAGTAGACATCAATCCTTTAGCTGCTCAGTTAGAGAATTATGATGTCTTACGTCAACATGAGGATACTTTGCAGCAGATGCTCAAAAAAATGGTGGATGCTAAACGTTTTGACGACAAAAAAGCATATTGTTACAAATTTATTCCCAAACTAATTGCTGCACTCAAAGTAAAAGGCTCTTCTCAATATCCTTTTGATTCGCTCAAAATTATTTCCATGCTGACCCCCACTGATAAAAAATTCCGCATTTTCACTTGGATGCTGGAAGAAATTGATACTGTGGGCAACAGTCTAGTTACAAGCTACCGCTACTACGGAGCCATTCATATGAACAATGATGAAGAATTTCAGCTCTATGGTTTGGTAGATAAATCTACGGAAACAAGTTCTCCCGAAGCTAAAGAACTGCCACCTAATGAGTGGTTTGGTGCATTGTACTATAATTTGGTACAAAAGCGAACCCCTAAAGGTAAAACTTATTACACCCTTTTTGGTTGGGATGGCAATAATGAGCGAAGCACCAAAAAAGTGGCGGATGTATTACATTTTAAGAAAGATGGGAAACCTGTTTTTGGCGCACCAATTTTTGATATTGTCAGAGATGGAAAGCGATTTGTGGGCAACCGTTTTATTATGGAGTTCAAAGAAGGCTCTAATGTAGGGCTCAATTTTCATAAAGATAAAAACATCATTATCTATGATTTTTTGAAGCCTGAAAAAAAGGAAACTGAAGGTGAATTTTCAACCTATGTACCAGATGGCACCTATCACGGTTTTCAATTTAAAGGTGATATGTGGAAATATGTTCCTAAAATATTTACCACAACCCTCCCAACTGCACCACGCCCCAAACCTGTATTAAATTCAGATAATAAACGCAAGAAAAAGAAACGCAAAAACAAAAAGAAGAAAAAGTAAAGCCGCAAGATTTTGCGTCTCAACAAAAAAGGCGATCTTCCACTAATTGAAAGATCGCCTTTTTGTGTTTTGAAAAACCAATTTTCCGAAAAAAAATCTTTTAATGGTAGATTTATAAGTACTATACAATAATTAAACGCTACTCTTTGTTCAATTAAAATATTGGATTCCAATACTTTAGAACAAAATTGTGCATAATTAATTAGTGCTTGGCACTTAGTAGTTAGTCAACGTTAAAATGACGGGTTGATGTTGAGTGACTTTTGTTC
>JAHDHV010000387.1 GCA_020631155.1 Bacteroidota bacterium
TTTTGTTTTTTGGAAAAGTAAACATTCATCTTTCATAGTAGAGTGTATTTTGTTTCTCCCTAAATTTCTGACACACTCAAATGAAATTAAAGTAATTTCTTAAAAATACAGTAAGTACTACAAAAATAATCCGCTACACACAAAAGCTACAGAAATTTTACTGCCATTCTCTTATTGATGTTGACTTCAAAAAATGCATTATTCATTATCTATCATTGCTTTAAAAATGCTGAATACCTTATAAGGTTTAGAGCTAAGTTGTTTTTTCGCTTTTTATTTTATTGACTAAAACAATAATAACTTCATTAACTTGGCAATATTATATTATATTTTTTTCAATTAAAAAATACTACTCGGGTTGGTATGTTTCATTTTCTTCCTAACACTTTGGTTGTGAGATTGTCTTTTGGATTTTTGGATTTTTGGATTTTTGGATTTTTGAAATTAACGATTAGAAATCAGAAATTGGAAATTAATTTTTGAGCTTTCTTGTAGCTATCAATTTTTGATTGTTAATTATTTATAAGAGCTTTAATGGCTAAAGCCGTCGTTACAGAACTCATTTAAAAAGAAATCAATCAGTAAAAAACGTCCAAAAACGAATCACGAATCTACTAATCACAAATCCACGGCCTATCAAAGTAAGCACAAACTGTTTGGTTGAAAAGTATGGTATTTGAAACATACCCTTGGGTTACATTTTCATTAAAACAAAATACATGGTATCCTTAAAAATAGGAATTAGTGATTGGAAAAGCAAAAAATAATTTTCAAATTTCAACTTTCCTTTTTCAATATGGCCATATTTCAAATTGAGCTTTTCAATTGTCTAAATAGAAATTTTAGTAATCCCCCCTTGTTAAGTTAAACTTTGTATGCCTTTGATTAAAAAAGCAATAAATATTATCTTTAAAGTTTATTTTTAAAATAAAGAACCTTAAAACCTTGTGACTAAACTCATATAGTGCTGTATCATAAAATGATTTTATAAGCATGAAAACATCTTCTACCTCATTAATTAATAAAATAAGAGCTCACAAACAACAACTTGTTTTACCAGATGCTCTATTCAATCAGTTACATCAGGGTGTTGCTATTGTTAATAATAGCTTACACTTTATTAAGGTTAACCCTACTTTTTGTCAACTGCTTGGCTTTCAAAAAGATTTTTTACTACAAAAAAGCATCTATGCATTTTTATTTGATAAGCAATCTAATGAAACAACTGAACTGATAGCGCAGCTACAATTGGGTGCTATTAAAGGATTTCAATTGGAAAAAAAACATTCTGATTATTTAGGTGTTATTACATTTATAAACATTCATGTAAATGGAATCTATAATGAAGCGGCAGAGTTGACCTACTTACTTATCATGCTTGAAGATGTAACAGCTCATAAACAAACAACTCATCATCTTCAAAAATTACAGATAAATTTTGAAAACATTTATGAAAATGCACCTATTGGCATTGTACTAGATACAGGCAGTAAGGGAGAATTGCTGAATGTCAATCATAAATTCTGCGAAATGTTGGGTTATTCTCGTGAAGAATTGAAGCAAAAAACAGCACTTTCTATTACTCATCCCGAAGATCGCTCGCTACATTTGGCAGGTTATCAACAACTAATGCGAGGCGAAATCAATTCTTTTACTTTTGAAAAAAGGTATCTCAAAAAAAATGCTTCAATTTTGTGGGCACAAGTCTCTTTATCCCTTATCTTTGATAGTGTAAGGAATTTAAAATACGACATTGCTATGATTGAGGACATTACAGAGCGCAAAAAAGCAGAACAAGCTTTACAGGAAAATGCAGATAAATATCGTAGTATTTTTGAAAACTCATTTGATGCCATACTAATTTTTGATACACAAACAAAAAAGTATATGGAAGTCAATGAACAGGCTTGCCAATTGTTTTTATATCCTAAAGAAAGTTTTTATAATTTATCGCTGGATCATATTATTTTACTCTCTAATATCCTCCCTTCTAGTACTTCAACTTTTGATTTAAATAAATACAAGCAACTCCTTGATAAACAAAAAAGAATACGCTTTGAGGCTTTCGGTAAAAAATCGGATCAAAGTATTTTTGAAACGGAGGTGTCTCTGGCTTATTTGAGTAATAAACAGCGTTTTATTATTGCTACCATTCGAGACATATCGGAGCGAAAACGCGCTGAGAAAGCACTTAAAAAAAATGAATTGAAGTATCGAGATATTTTTGAAAATGTGTATGATGGCATTGTTATGTTAGATACTGATGCCAACATTACACATCTCAATAAAGCTGCTAAAGAAATGCTGGAAATTGACCCCTCTCAAGAATTTATCAATGTAAAGGACATTGTATATGAGGAAGATCAACAAAAATCAGCTACTTATTTTAAACAATTAACTGAACAGGGTTATTACACTGGTTATCAAGGGCGTATCATTACCAAAAGCGGTTTAATAAAATACATTGAAGTTAATTCCAATGCTATATATGAAGATGGACAATTGGTTGGCTCCAGAGATATTTTACGCGATATTACAGAACGTAAAAAAGTAGAACGAGCCTTGGAACAAAAAATTCAGGAGTTAGAAAGATACATCAACTCCAATACTCAGCTTGAAAACTTTGCTTACGTAGCTTCACATGACCTGCGCGAGCCCCTCCGTACCATTATCAGTTTTACCCAACTCCTCAATCACCGTTATGGAAAACTTTTTGATGAATCGGGCAAAGAGTTTATGGACTATATCATCAATGCAACGCGCAATATGGATTTACTGATCAATGATTTGCTGAAATATTCTAGGGTCAATACACAGGAGTATCATGTTGCGTCTATTAATTTTTCCCAATTATTAGACAGTATTATTACTGTTTTGGGCAAAAGCATTGAAGACAAACAAGCTAAGATTGAAATTTGCCCTAGCCTGCCTGATATTGTTATTGCTAATAAAACAAAAATCACACAGCTGTTTCAAAATATGATTGCCAACGCCATTAAATTTCATAAACCGAATGTATTACCTGTTGTGCAGATCAATTATAAAGCTCAAGCTGATTATCATTATTTTACAATCAGTGATAATGGAATTGGAATAAAAGAGGAATATCATGAAAAAATATTTCATTTATTCCGAAAATTGCACAGCAAAGGCGAGTATGAAGGCACCGGTATTGGCTTGGCTTTATGCAAAAAAATTGTGGAACAACATAGAGGCGATATGTGGGTGACATCCGAATTTGGCGAAGGCACAACTTTCCATTTCACTCTCCAAAAATTATCTGAGGACAGCACCTTAGCAAGAGGTTAATTTAATTAGCAATTACGAATTACGAATTATCAATCACGAATCCACAAATCACGAATCCACAAATCCCGAATCCACAAATCACGAATCCACAAATCCACGAATCACAAATCACAAATCACGAATCCGCGAATCCACGAATCCGCGAATCCACGAATCACGAATCCACGAATCACGAATCCACAGAAAAAAAATTAGCTTTTTTAGCCAAAAAAATTAGCTTTTTACCAAAAAAATCATTAAATTTGTAGCATCTAACTAAGTAAGTATTTCTTTCACTAACATTAAAATGTATGCTTAGGCTATGAAATTAATGAAGTACACCCCTACTAGTTTACAAAGAAGACTACAAAGCCATAAAGGTTTGAGTATTGGGTTTGTAATTGCTCTTATACTATTAACCAATGTATTGACTTTTTACATCAGCAAAAAAGCAGGTTGGTTAGGTAGTAATACTGCGGCTGATACTTCTTCAGAGTTGGTAGAATATTGTGAGGATATGCAAGAAGAAATAGCTGCTAAAAATAAAGAGTTATATCTCCTAGACAAAGCGGTGCCCTATGTTAGTGATGTAGATGAATTTGAAAAAAAAGTTAGACAGGTAAGTGATCGTTTGAGTATTCCACCTGAATGGTTGATGGCGGTGATTCATGCTGAATCGCAATTTGATGGCTCAATGACAAATGGCAAAGCAAGTGGTTCAACGGGGCTTATCCAATGGCTACCCGAAACGGCTAAACAATTGAATACAACCATTGCCAAAATCCGCAATATGAACCATGTGGAGCAATTGGAATTGATTGAAGAATACTTACAACGACAATTATTACTAGGCAGAAAATTTGATTCCTTAACAGATGTTTATCTTTCCATTCTCTTTCCATACGCCAATAGCTTACAAGAAACCATTTTATACACTCAGCCTTCCATTGCCTATAATATGCATATGCACTTAGATATAGATAAAAATGACACCATTAATGTACAAGATATTGATCAACATCTACAACAAATTTATGCAGATGCCTACCCATTGAAAGCGGAAAAAATACCTTTTTATACCAAAATGTTAAGCGGTTGGGATTTTAGAGATTGGTGGCGGTAGAGACGTTGATTTGTTGATTATTTTCTCATATAAAGTTTATTTTTTTAATGAAATTGAAAAATGTTCTTTTTTTAGATATTGATGGAGTCATACAGCCTTATACTCAAAAGCGATTTAAACATAACTTGGATGAACTCAAAGAGCGGTTGACTAAAGAACTGAATCCAGTTTTTTCAAACATATGTAAATATGACACTGGAGCAGCTTATTATGATTGGCATCCAACTGCAATTGCTAATCTGCGTTATCTTTGCGAACACTTTGATTTACAAATAGTTGTATCTTCTGCATGGCGGCGTTCAAGAAGTTTAGAGGAACTAAAAGCCCTGTTTTCAATATATGGTTTACAAGACTATATTGTGGATAAAACAGTGATTTTGTCTAAAGGAGGTCGAGAGTCCGAAATCCAAATGTATTTAGATGAACATCCCGAAATTGAACGTTATATAGTGGTTGACGATATGTACTTATCAGAGCATTTTCCGAATAATAAAGTTTGGACAAATTCTTACTTAAACCAAAGCTTAATGCACTTAGCTACTACCATACTTGAAGGTATAACAGTCAAACCTATTCCCGTATTTGCAAGAAATAATGAATATTATACCTATTCAGGATATAGCCTAAATGAAGGAACAATTCAGCTTTTAGTGGAGTGTCTTACACCATTCATTGAGAAAATATATCAAAATACGCCTCAGCATCTGAACAATAGATATGTTTTTTTAGCTCTTATTGCTATGATAAGACGTAACTATCAAGCCAATAAAATTGAAGACAATGAAGTACTTGGCATTTTGGTAGATTTAGTGCCAGATACTTGGTACTTTAGTGATTATGAACACCTTTTTGTTATACGCTACTTTGCAAATTCTTCTGATAAAGCCATTGCTCAACAGCATGAAAGAGCTGAAGTAGCTTTAGAAAATTATGAGCAAAATGAGGCTACTTTTTTAAACAGAAGAGCTAAATATAAAGAGGATATAAAGGGAATCAATGAACAGCGTAAATCCAAACATGAAGAAGACCTCAAGCAAGGTATTACAAGGAGCTCTTATGACCCCAGAATAGTACCTATCCTAAAAAAATGGTCTATAGTTGTTGCTGAAGACAAGATACTCTTTAAAGAGCTATAGCATTTTTCAATTTATTCTTAATGTTGTCCACATATTTTGTAGTCAACATTAAGAATAAATTAATGAAAATTATTAAAAACAATTTGAGTGTGTCAGAAATTTAGGGAAAGGTAAAATACGCTTTACTATGAAAGAGGAATATTTACTTTTCCAAAAAATAAAATATCTTTTTTTTATTGGCTTTTGAAGAGCGACCTTGAAATTTTTTGCGTTAAGAAAATCGAATGAACAGCGTTAAGAAATATCCGTAGTGATACGGAATTATAAGAACCGACTAGGCTATTTTCAAAGTTTAAACAATTGATTATCAGTTTTTTATTTTGATTCTAACAAAAGAGTATCACCTTAGGAGATTTTAGCTGTGAAT
>JAHDHV010000388.1 GCA_020631155.1 Bacteroidota bacterium
GCGCTTCTTTTTCGTAAAGCAGATTCATGAACCTGCTCTACGAAAAAAAAAGATGACTTTTGTGTACCCTTTTGAAACTAATTAAATAAATTTTACAACATCTAAATAGCTAAATAGCTAAACAGCTAAGGCGTTGCTTGTAAATCCAATGCGATATTCACCAAAGGACGAATAAATTTATCGCCTAAAGACTCATCCGCACCGTATGATAAACCCCAATCAGTGCGGTTGATGTTGAAGTTGGCTTTTGCGGCTACTCCTGCCTCGCTGATGTTGATGTTTGCAGGAAAAGTAATGCTATTTATTTTTTCTTTCATACGTAAATTTCCTGTTACCAAGTGATTTGCACCAGCAGTTAATTCCTTTGCAGCCTCATCTCCCGAAGGGTTATAAGCTTTTACCCCAGTTATTTCAAAAGCTGCTTCAGGATAATTTTCCGCATCAAAAAAGTCCGCACTTTTCAGGTGTCCTGCCAATTTTCCATTATTTTCTTCATCCATATCCGTTGGATTCAGGCTATTGATGTCAATAGTAAATGTTCCACCCACAATTTGCGAATCCTTCACATTGATATTTCCATCCTTGATGCTTAAAGTGCCTGTATGTTGTCCTGTTGGCTTTGTACCAATCCAAGTCAATGTACTTTTTTCAGTGTTAATGCTTAAGGCTTGTCCGTTAGCTGTTGCATTGTCTTGAGTTGCAACTTCTTGGGCATCTTCCACTTTCGCTTCTGGTGCTTTTGGAGCTTGTTTGCAAGCAACAAGGCAAGACATCAAGAACATAGCGAACAAGAATGTTTGTACTTTTTTCATTTCTTTTTTTTAAAAAATTAAGTATTTAGGTTGATAGACATAAGACTTGAGATAATTAATTTGTTATTAATGATTTATAATGAAATCCAATTGTTGTTTAATTTTATCAAGCTAGTTACGCCTTCTGAGATGTACTTTCTTTAAAAGAAAGTATAACCTTTTTACATACTAAAGGTATGTACTTTTATTTGTTGAAATTTTACTTGCAATGATACAAAAAGTCAAATTTATGTCAAAAAAAATAAGCCATGTTTTTTGCACAAATTTTGCAGGTCTAAAAAACATACATTTTGGTTCATTTTCAGCAACTTATTCAAGCTTATTGAGTATAATTAAGTACTTAGATATAAGACATAAGATGTAGAAATTAAGCTAGTTAACTTATTATCAATAACTTATAATAAGTTCAAGTGTCATTTTATTTTATCTAGTTACTTAAATAATATCTATCTTTTATTTTAAAAAAAATTTTCATCAGTATATGAAAGCAACAATCACCCCTCGCCTATTTAGCCACTATTCCTTTATTATACTTTTGTCCTTGTTCCTCTTTTCTACATTCCAAGTCTCACGAGCACAGGATACTAAAGCAGCGACTTTTGCTAAATTGGGAGAAGAACGCATGAAAGCCTTTGATTTTGTGGGAGCTTCCAAAAACTTTGAACAAGCCGTTCAGCACAGCCCCCGAAATTTGGGTCATCAATATGATTTGGCGATGTCCTATTATCGGCAAAAAAAATACAATAAGGTCATCCGAATTATGGAAAAATTGGTACAAATACCACAGGCTGAGGCGCGCTTTTTTCGCTTATTGGGCAATGCCTATGATGTTAATGGAAACTATTTTAAGGGTATGCAAACCCTAAAAGCAGGCACAAAAATGTTTCCCTATGAAGGCAATTTGCATTTAGATATGGGGATTATTGAAATGATAAAAGGAGATTTACAAGAAGCTGTAACTCATTGGGAAAAAGGCATTAGTGTGAGTCCTTACAAAGCGGATAACTATTATTGGGCAACCAAATATTATGCTCAATCTAATGAAAAAATATGGGCGTTGATATATGGTGAAATTTTTATGAATATTGAAAGGGGAACGAAGCGTTTTGATGAAATGAGTGAATTGGTTTACAATACTTATATAGCTATTGCTAATAAAGACAAGTCAAATGTAAAAGTAGCTTTCAAACGAAATGCAGACAATGAGTTTTACGATGTGCATGAACGGATTTTTGGTTTATTGGATAAAAATGGTCTATTGGATTTGCGGCGCGGGCAAAGAGCAAATCAGGGAAGTATGTTAAAAACTTTGGTTAAATTGCGAGAAAGTTTTTTGGAAATGTGGTTGCAAGGTTTCGGCAGTCGCTTTCCCAATATTTTATACAATCGACATAAAGAATTGTTAGATTTAGGGCATTTTGAAAGTTATAGTTTCTGGCTCTTTAGCAAAGCCAATGCCAACGAATTTGTGGAGTGGATGGGGCAAAATAAAGAACAATATAATGCTTACATCAACTGGTTTATCACCAATTCAATGCGTGTAGACATCCAAAATTACCTAGTGCGAATGGACTATGAACAGGGCAAATAGTTAGCCATTGAACAATAATTGAAATAATAAAGTAAAAATTCGGCCACAGTAAATATGCTGTGGCTTTTTTTATATATATTGGCTTTTGGAAGCTTTGTGATTTTAAAAAAATATAATCATTTATTCATTCAATAAATCACCATTCCTATTTTTTTCATTTTCATCTCTAAAAATCTCATATCTCCTGTCTCAACTCTTATGTCTTATCATTCAGTTCACCTTTTAACAAACTAGATACTATGCAATATCCCAATCGTAGCTGGACATATGGCTTATTTTTCACATTTTTATGTGGTTTTTTATTCATTCAAATGCCTAGTACAGTGCACGCACAAACTGGCTTCCAAACATTACAAATGCAATATGGGAGAGTGGTTAGTGCCTATAGTTCTCAGGATTATGATTTAAAACGAGAATTTCAAAGTCGTAACCTAGCTTATCCACCGCAGGAGATTTTTTTGCGTGCTTTTAAAAAAGAAGGCACCTTAGAGTTGTGGGTACGTGATTGGCAACAGGGGTATGTAAAATTCAAGGAATATACCGTCTGTGCTTCTTCTGGATTGCTTGGCCCTAAGCGCATAAAAGGCGACAAACAAGTTCCCGAAGGTTTTTACTACATCAATAGATTCAACCCAAGAAGTACCTACTATTTATCACTAGGCATCAACTACCCAAATGAATCAGATCGGATATTGGGCTACAATCCGATAGCAAGTTTAGGTGGGGATATTTATATTCATGGCGACTGCAAAACGGTGGGTTGTTTGCCATTGACCAATGATAAGATGGAAGAAGTGTATTGGTTGTCGGTATTAGCGAAAGAGAGTGGGCAATACCGCATTCCTGTTCACATTTTTCCCTATAAATTCAATAATTTAAATTTCGACCAAAAAGAGCGTGATAAGTATAAATTTAATAGAAAAGTACTAGCCTTATGGGATAATTTACAAAGAGGCTACGAAATATTTGAGTATCATAAGCGAGTGCCTATTGTATATGTTACAGGCAATGGCTATTATGATTATAGATAATTTTTTTTATAAAAAACTAATAAAAAAGCTCTTATGTATAATTGAAAAAAAAATAAAAGCTTGCCTAAAAGTTATTACTTTTTACTGTCTGTGCTTTTACAGTGCTTTTGTATATTTGTGACCTATTGTACTAATAATGAGCGCGAAAGATATAGCAAGCACTCTTTTTTATATTAGCAATTACTAACAAAAAAATGCTAAACATTGTGTAGTATTATTACTTGTGTATCCTGCTACTTTCTCCAGACTAACTATCAAAAGTTAGTAGAGACTTTGCTATGTCTTATAGGTTCATTCTCACCTCTTTTAGCAACTAAATTTAACATTTTAATAACACACAAAGCCACTATTCTTGATCAGATAGATAGTAAATTTGTGTGTTTTTTTTATTTAACACACAAGCATTTAAAAATTAACAAATTCTTTAATAAAACATCGCAATTATGAAATTAAAAGTACTAATATTTTACTTGAGCATAGCACTTTTGGTACTACAAAGTACTGATGTTATGTCGCAAGTATTTTGTGAGACCTTTGATACAGATGGTGAAGGGGTAGCTGGCGTTTGTGCTGATGCAACCATTGGCTCATGTGCTACTAATGTACCCTTTGCTGGAGGTGGCACACTTTCAGGCGACTTCAGTGGCATAATAGCAACCTCTGACTTTATTCAAACAAGTGGTGGAGCTCTGATTGCACAAGACTTGGATGCCGAAGTTTGCTTTACACAAGACATAGATGTTACGGGTTTATCTTGTGTAGATATAAGCATAGATGTGTCGGAAACGGACGATCACGAAGCAGACGATTATGTTAATGTGAATTACACTATTGATGGTGGTGCGCCAGTGTCTATTGGAGCTTTTACAGATGACTTTACTACTGGTGTGGCTGCTGCTGCTGCTGTTAGTGTAACTGGTGCAACAACCTTGTCCATCGAAATTTGTATGTTGAATAATGCAGGAGCTGAAAACTTGATTATTGACAATATTGGCGTGGTTGAATGTGGTTCTGGTGATGTTTGTGGTACAGTAGTTTCCTGTACACTAGATGTTGTTGTTGGTACACCTTCTTGTGAAACAACTACCGCAGGGCCAGCTAATGATACCTATTCAGTAGACATTACCTTTACAGGTGGTGGGCAAGGTGCTGGCACTTATGACATCACGCCTAATGCTGGTACTTTAGGCGGCGATGATCCTAACCTACTAGCTACTGGCACAATGACCCTTACAGGTATTCCAGAGGGTACGGATTTGAATTATACCATTACGGATTTAGCAACTGGAGGAACAGACTGTAATTTTCCTGTTATGGTAACCTCTCCAAATTGTGAGCCTGTTACTTTACCTGAATGTCCAGCAGGTTGTACTACCTTGTTGGTTCAAAGCTTTGAAGGTACTGCTTCAGAATGGGGGTACACTGCATCTATTGATTGTGATGAACCTGACGATATGTTTACAGTTGTATCTTCCGCAGGAAATATTACTCCACTTAGTGGAAATAACTTTTTTGGCTATGAAGATGTAGAAAGTGCTGGTTGTGCTGCTACAAAAGATCAGACCTTAACCTTTGATCCTTATATTGTACCTGCTGATGTAACCAATATTAAAATATGTGTGAATCAGTATACTGATGTGACTAGCGGTTCGGAAGAAAATGATGGAGCTACTTTTGAAACTTCTATTAATGGAACTAGCCAAGGTGTTACTAATAATGAAGCTTGTGCCATTGATCAATGGTTTACTTCTTGCGCTGAATATGCGGTTGCTCCTGGCGACCAAATTGATTTAGTTATTACACTGGGTTCTAATGGAACAGGTGAATTTGGCGGTGTGGATGATATTCTCTTATGTGGTGTTGATCCGCCTGCTGATTGTGTAACATCGGGTGTTATTTTTTCTGAAATTCAGACTGACCCAGGTTCAGGTGATGCTTCTGGTGCAGAATGGCTAGAGTTGCAAAATACAACTGGTACCGATATTGATATTAGTGGCTGGTATGTTACTAATGGTGAATTTATGGTACAGATTCCACAAGGTACTATTTTAGCCGCAGGTGCTTATTATACTATTGGTTCTGATTTGAATAATAATACAGGTGCCGCCAATACAGGTTCTAATTTTAATCATGACCTTACCGCAAATGGAGGGTATAATTTTGATTTGAATATTGATGTTGAAGGAACTTGTCTTGAAGCAAATACCTCTAATTACTGTGGGGCTACCGATGAACTAGCTGCACTTGGTTCGATTGATAATAATGGGGAAGAATTTTTCATTTTCAACCCTTGTAATTTAAATGATCCTGTTCATGCTATTGCCAATGGCGGTGGTGAAAATGGAGTAGGTGCTGATGACCAAGTTAGTTGTGGTGATCCTTGTAATGGTGGTATAAGTATCTTTTTACCGGGTGTACAAGGCTCTGCTCCTGCTGGTTATTACGATGAGGAATTTAATTTAGATGT
>JAHDHV010000389.1 GCA_020631155.1 Bacteroidota bacterium
ACTATTTATCAACACCTTATGGTATGGATGAAAAAGTGATGAGTGGTCAAGAAAGTATGGACGCTACTTGGCATCAAGCAGTTATCGCCTATGATAATAAAGCCTATGACAAAGCCATTCAAATCATGGAAAATATGCTTGTTCAAGGCAAAGCAGATGCTAAAGTACACTTTTACTTGGGTTTGTCTTACCTTTACCAGCCAACTGCCGAGCCATCTAAAGTATTAAAAGCTTTTCAGAAAGCTAATGAGTTGAACCCTTATTTGTATGGTGATAAAGCCCTGTGGTTTAGTAGCTTAGTGCATTTGCAAAATGATAATATCACGGCAGCAGCACCTATTTTAGAGCAAATAACTACAGAAAAGATGTGGAAACATCAAGAAGCTAGAAAGATATTAAGCAAAATTAAGTGAGCAGATGGAGTGCATTTTTTCATCCGCTAACTCCATCCAATAAAAAAATATAACTAATATTGCGCTATATATCATTCAGGCTAACAAAGCGTAAACAGATAAGTCATTATTAACCCCCTATTTAGTACATAATGTTCAAAAGATTTTTGTTGTGTTGATTGCTTAGAGCCTTTAAGAAATGAAAAAGGCAGTTTACGTAAAGTAAGCTGCCTTTTCCTATTAGTAATTCTACAATAATAAGTTGAAGCAGTCACCTTTATTATTTCCGCATTACTTAGAGTTGTTTGAGAAGATTGATTTTAACAATAATCTTCCATTTTCAACTAACTTTCCTTTTTTCAGTTTATCTCTTATAATCCAATACTTTTATTACGACTGTAAAACCCGAATCGGCACGATCTGGCCAAGGTTCAGGGGTTGCGCTGTCATTTGCTTTTAAAATAGACTGCTCTTTATAGACCAAGCCAACTCCTTTTGCATAGGTTTCGGTACTGCAAATTTTATCAATTTGATTACTACTATAGTCGTTTTGCATGATGGTTGTTGTTGCCGAAAATTGCAAGCCATTAACGGTTTTTGGTTGTTCAACTTCGGTATAGGTATATTGCCAATCTGCAAAGGCTGCTAACTCACTAGCGGAAGTATTCAAATAACGATTGCCCGACCATTTTCGCCCCTCAACCATTGGAAAAATCAAAGGCATAAAACGCCGTTCCCCTTCCATGCGCTCTGCTTGCTCGTCTGTTAATACCTGATACCAAATTTCTGGTACAATATCCTCCCAGTCCACATTTTCATTCATGCGAACATAACGCTCTATCGTAATAGCAGTACGATTTTCGTTGTCAGTAAATGTTTCTCCCAACACTTCACGCAACTGCACACTTCTTTCTTCTTTTCCGCCTTCTAAAAAATTACTGTAAATAACCGAATCTACCTGATATTCAATCCAGTGCCCTGTTGTCATCGGAAAATAGTCATAACCAGCAATGAGATTCAACTCTTCGGTTTCTTCTCCACAAGATAAAAAGCAAAATAAAATAACAGCCATTAATGGCAAACGAAAGTATTTATCATTCATTATTAGTAGAAATTAGACGTTAGCGATTAGATGTTAGCGATTAGATGTTAGCGATTAGATGTTAGTTAACAGAAACTATAAAAAAAGTTCCATTTTAAGTGCCAAGCACTATTTAATTGTGCACAATTTTGTTCTAAAGTATTGATTTCCATTGTTTTAATCAAACAAAGAGTTCCGTTTAATTATTGTGTAGTACTTAAAAGCGATTATTCTAACGTTTACAAATGTGGATGTAGTATTTGGGAGAATGTTGAAATTGTTTCTGGACAAACATAAATACCTTGTTGCTACACCATATAATGCTAACGCTGGTAAAGAAAATTCATGAATTTTCTTTACATCCCCTACTACTCAATATCAAAACCATATTCGATATGTCCCCCACCAATAACATCATTTCCTTCATAAAAAACCGCCGACTGCCCGGGCGCAATTGCACTAACTGATTCCATAAACTCTACTTGAATTTTGCCATCACTTTTTTGTTGTTGCACAAATGCTGCTGCGCCATCATGTTGAGAACGTATTTTGGTAACGGTGTCCATTCCTTCATACAAATTGCTGTATTTTTGCAGATTCACATTGCGAACCATCATACCTTTTCGGTAGAGGTCAGGCAATTCACCCAATACAACGGTATTTGTTTCAGGTAAAATATCTGTTACATACATTGGTTTGCCAAAAGCGATGCCCAGGCCTTTGCGCTGCCCGATGGTATAAAATGGATAGCCCTTATGTTCCCCTAAAATTTCTCCTGCGGTAGACACAAAATTCCCGTTTACTTTAGTTTCCAAATCATCTACCCTACGTTTTAGGAATCCACGATAATCATTATCAGGAATAAAGCAAATTTCATAACTTTCCGCTTTTCGAGCCAGTTCCTCGTAACCCCAATCTCTGGCCATTTGTCGAATTTTGCTCTTGTGAAATCCCCCCACAGGAAAGCGAGTACGCTGCAAATTTTCCTGACTAATCCCCCACAAAACATAAGACTGATCTTTGAGTTCATCCACACCTTTAGAAATAATATAGCGTTCCTTTTCTGCTCGAATTTGGGCATAGTGTCCCGTTGCAATGAACTCACAATCAAGGGCATCTGCGCGTTTAAGCAAAGCCGTCCACTTGATATGGGTATTGCACATAATACAAGGATTCGGGGTGCGCCCTGCCAGATACTCCTCTACAAAATTGTCAATTACCCAATCTCCAAACTCCTCGCGGATATCAATAATAAAATGGGGGAAACCCAAGTCTACTGCTACCGCACGAGCATCGTTAATAGAATCCAAACTACAACAACCTGTCTCCTTTTTTGAGCCTCCTGCTGTTGCGTAATCCCATGTTTTCATGGTTAGACCAATCACTTCATAGCCTTCATTGTGCAATAAAATTGCTGTAACGGTGCTGTCAATGCCTCCACTCATTGCGACTAACACTCTTCCATGCTTGCTCATGCTACTAGATTATATTGTTTTTTTAATTAAAATTATTTAAAAGGTGACCTAAGTATGCCAGACAGTCTCGACAAAAATTAATTTAGACCTTTCATTTACAAATAAACATAATTATAAATGAAATACTATATATACCCTTGCAGGTCTATGCAAAAATACAAAATTGTAGCTGAGAAAGTTCAAGAAAGTCTGTGTTTAAGGTCTTTGGAGCAAAAATTGCTTGATTTCTTGTAAATATTATGCTTTAAAGTTGAAGCTTATTTGACTATTTTATTTACCAACACCTGAAAAAAACACAAAATATGACAAAAAAAAGAACAAAAAACATTTTTTTTACGAAAAAAAAAATATCTTTGTAAAAATATGCTATATTTAAGCTTCTCAAAATTGTACTTAAACTGCTTTCTTAAACAAATCTTAAATTTTGACTAGTAATTTTATTTTCTATACTTAATTTCTTACTGGGATTTGTATATCATCAAAAAATAGCCCTTCCAAAATTTTTTGAAAGTTAAGGTTCGCTTTAGTTAAGAGCAAGGTGGAAATAATCAGTTGAACCATAAAGTCACAGTGATTTTGTTTTGTACAAGACGAAAAACATAGGGATAGCGGAATATCAGCTAGGCTTTTCAACAAAATAAAACGCAAAATGACAAGCTTAACTGCTTCAATTAATTATTACATATCTATCTTTTATAAGATATTCAATTCTCACACATAAACAAATAAATACGTATGTTTTTAGCCTAAAAAATGTGCATTTATTTATTACACCAGTAAACATTATTTGCCATCAATGAAAATTGCTTCCTACTTTTCGTTGGTGTGGGAGTAATTTTGCTTAAACTGAATAGTATATGTTGAAAAGCAAACTGATAAAGACACTCAAACTACTCACAGAAAAAGAATTAGAAAATTTTGGATATTACTTAAACTGCCCTATTTATAATAAGGATAAAAAACTAGTTGAACTCCTAAACATACTTGCAATACATCATCCGTTATATGATGCTGAAGATAAGTTAAACAAAAATCTAATATTCAAAAAAATATATCCAGATAAAAAGCGCGTAGATTCTTCCTTGCGCGTTTTAATGTCTCGTTTAACTAAACTTTTGGAAGAATTTTGTACAACCGTGATTTTACAAAAGGATGAAAAATTACAACAGCGATTAAAGCTAAATTTTTTAACCAACCGAAAGTCTGAGCTAGAGGAACTACAGAAAAATATAGAACAGCACGAAAGTCATGCATGGTCTGGTACAGATGCCTTGTATCATCAACTTTATTTAATGGAGTTGTACTTATCTAAAGCACCTATAGCAAAAAATCCAGCAACTAAATACCAAAGTGTGCAATCAATTGTCAATAGCATAGATGCTTATTGTACTTATTTAAAAATACGATATATTGTATTTTCTCTCTCTAACGGAGTTGCTGCAACAAATGAATTAGTAGATAAAAACTTATTACAAGAAGTAACTCACTTAACAAAATGCTTACCCATCAACGAATTTCCCTTCATTCACCTTTATCATCAGGCATATCTATTGCTTACGGCAAAAGAGGAAAACAAAGATTATTTTGATAAATTGTTTTTTTTATTTCAAAAATATCAACAAATCATCACCCAACAGGAAGGACTACAGATAAGTATGCTACTAATTAAATTTTGTAAAAATAAGTTACTAGCAATTGAATTGCTCAACAATAGCAGTTTGCTTTCTTATGAAGAAAAACTATTTAAACTATACTGTATTGCTCTTGAAAAAGATTATTTGAATTTCAAGCATTTACCCATGTACTTTATAGATATAGTTGACCTGGGTTTGAGTATGCACAAGTATCGTTGGGTTCGCAATTTTGTGAAACAATACGCCACTTCTTTGACAGCAGATATAAGAGATAATCTGGTAAATTTATCTCTAACAAAGCTGCATTTCTGTCAACAAAAGTATGCATCTGCACAAAATTACCTCTTCTGTAACAAATCTTACCCTAATGATGAGTTGAAGCTGATAGCTAGAATTTTAAGCATAAAAATAAATTATGAATTAGAAAATAAAACAGCATTAAAACAAGAAACTGATGCTTTAAGAGTTTATGTGTTTCGGACGCAAAAGCTAAGTATTTCCAAGCAGAAAAAATTAAACAACTTTATTCGCGTAGTCAATCGCTTGCGATATGTTAAATCTTTGTCGTCTTTGGCAAAAGCAAAAGAGACCATAATGACACCAGAAGGTATTACTGAAAAAACTTGGTTATTGGAAAAAATAATGGAAGTAGAAACCCAATTAACACGAAAAACGCCTAAACAAAAGAAAAGGAATAGCCAACAAGCTAATGAATGTGCTGCCAATTAAAAAAATGTGCTATGGTTTCACTCAAAAAAAGAGGCTTGTTCGGTGGTTTTTATACTGGGCAAAATCTGTATCCCACCGAACAAGCCTAATACATAAATAGTTATTTTTTAAAAACTTACACAAGATTTATAACAAGAAATTCATCTTAAATCTTATGATCTCACACACTCTAATCCTCAGTAATCACAAAAATATCTTCATTCTCTTTTTTCATGAAGTAATTTTCGCGTGCAAACTTTTCCAAAGTCCTATCATCTGTCAACAAATCGTCTAAGTCTTGATTAACCCGATCAATTTCTGCTTCATAATAGGATTTTTTGGCCTCCATTTTATTGATAGTCATTTGCAATTTAATTTGCGACCAAATGGTATTGGTATCAAAAAATAGCATCCATACAATGAAAAATACACTAGATAATAAATATCTATTTTTTAGCCACGAAGGTATCTGCTGATAGAATTTTTTCAGTTGTTTCATAGTTTTTTCATTGAGTAGAGGCACAAAATTTTATGTCTCCACAGATTAAAGTACCTAAGTAGTTAGTCAACGTTAAAATGACGGGTTGATGTTGAGTGATTTTTGTTC
>JAHDHV010000390.1 GCA_020631155.1 Bacteroidota bacterium
GGTACGATTATATTTGGAAAACAGAGCAGGAAACCCCCAAGCGTTTAGAGGATGCGGCCAAATTTGTGGCAGGCATTATCTCCGTCTGCATGACCATCGTTATTCGAGGCGGCAATCCTACTTTTAAGGGTTTGGGGGAGATTGGTTGTATGGTTATTGGCTTAATTGTTTGGTTAATTGCCTTATTTTTCGCCTTTCTAGTCATTTATCCACATAATTATAAACGCAAACAGCAGAGTTTAGAGAGTTATAAAGCGATGCATCAGGAAATTGTGAAGCGCAAAAAAGACCGTCTTCAGGCTAGTAGTTTTCTTTTTATTTGTGGTTTGGTGTTATTAGCCATTGCCTTTTGGCGTGCAGGTCTCCAATAGTTGTTGCTTGCTTCGGCGCGAGGCAAAGCCTCACACCTGTTAGTTTACAGGGGCGAGGTTCCACCTCGCGCCGAAGTAAATGTATAGGCAAAGCCTATAAAAAAAAAACAATTCTAAGCTGTTTTTGGTATAAAAAGCCAAAAAATGACCCTAGCAGGGTCAAAGTATGTTAGCCAATATCCTATACCCCAAGCACACGACCCTAGCAGGGTCGCACCCTTTGAGGGTGTTATAAGTAATTTTTAGTCAAAATATTATATATTTTTTAAAAAAGTCCAGTTAAAGATTTCAAAAGGTACGAAAATTTAAAGAAGTAGTTTCTTTGAATGTTGAGCTCCTTTTTTTATGGGTAAATATGTTGAGATCATCGGTAATCCCTCGCCGAAAAAACGGTCTGTAATTCCACGATTGCCTTCGGCGACTTACTTTTTTCATTCGCCAAAAAAGTAAGCAAAAACGCTTGTCAAAAATATCGTTCCCACGCTTCAGGCCTGCGCTTTGCTACCGATTTTTGACCTGCCTGCGCTTCTTTATGTTTATTTTATCTATTTTTAAAAAACATCCTTTTATGAAAAAAACAACTAGTATTTTACGTAACATCACCTGTCCCTGCCCTCGACAGCGGAAATTTAAAAAGAAGGTAGACATTGTAGAAGGCTCCCAAAGTCAATCAACTACGCTAAATGTATACTGTCCGCATTGTGGCAAATGGATGGATGTGTCTATTGATGGGGATACGATGGAAGATACTACAATGAGAGGGGATTAACATTTGTAGGCAGAGCCTACGAGTTTAGTTCGGCGCGCCTGACCCACTTGCTAAGTGGTCAGGTCGCCCCTGTAAGTACTACACAATAATTAAACGGGACTCTTTGTTTGATTAAAATAATGAACATCAATACTTTAGAACAAAATTGTGCACAATTAATTAGTGCTTGGCACTTAACTTAGCAGGTGTGAGGCTTTGGTTACAAAAAAGTTACAATTCTAAGCTGTTTTTAGTATAAAATAAAATCCGATTGAAAATCGGAGCTACGATTTTTTAATGATTCCATTTTGAGTAAAAAAAATTACAAAACATACCATATTCACTGCGCGCATTGCGAGACCTATTTGCTGACTTACCACAAATACGGTTCTGGCAAGGGCATTTTGCGTCTGTATTTTAAGCACATTCACGCCCCTGATGGGCTTCGCAATTTACAAGCAACTTACCCCCGTATTCACGATGTCCCTAATTTACATTGCCCTGATTGTGAAAGAGTTATTGGCGTTTCGGCATTGAGTAAAAGCAAAAAATGGGTGTTTCGCCTGCGGCAAGGCTTTTTTCATCGGAAACTAAAAAAAGGCAGCTGAATACGCCTTAGGGTATTCGCTGCCTTCACACCATCTACAATGTATAACATTAATTGTTTACTTAGTGACAACTATTTTTTGATAAGTTGTATGTCCTGTATTGGTTTGTAGGCGTAGTAAATAGATGCCTGTTTGCAAATCTGCTACAGATAAATGGGCAGTATATTGTGTCTCTCCTTTGGCTCGAATATTAATTACATCCTTAATGTGTTGTCCGCTTATGTCGTATAAATCTAAATAAGCAACCGCATCGTGAGTGAGTTCAAAGTATATATTTGCTTGATGCCTTACAGGGTTAGGGGTAGCGAATAATTTTTCTCCCTCGCCATTTAATTTGCCTCTACCGCCTTTGTCTCTTGGCACCCAATACCAACCATAAGCAGGATTACTATTAACACTGTCTGTTACTTTTACTGAATACCAACCTGTTTCTAAGCCGTTAATTTGGGCTGTATTAGGGCATGGGCAACTGATTCCAGACCACTCATAGGTGTAATTGTCATCTACTCCACTGACACTTATTTCAATGCTTCCATCTTTTTGTTCAATAGAACTTTGTGCTTGTATGTCGTATTTAGTAATTCTGATGTCATCGGCTACTGCTTTATGTGTTACGGAAACCTCACAACCATCTGCATCTGTAATAAGGAACTCAAAGGATGCGGTTTGAGTAGCGTATATTTTGATGACTGCTCTCTTCAAACTATGCTTGACATATCCATCAATATGAACAGGTAAATAGTTGTAAGGTGATCTACCATTGTTGATAGTAATATGATAGATTACTAGGTTTTTTATAATAGGTATCTGAGTGTCAATACTTTCAAGCTTTGCTTGTAAAGTACAACCATCAATATTTTCACAAGCATCGCCTATACCATCATTGTCAATATCTGTTTGATCGCTATTTGGCGTATTAAGACAATTATCTATGTCATTACAAACGCCATCACCATCGCTATCACCACTACTATTATTTCCAGTACAAACGTCACAAGCATCACCCATACCATCATTATCTATATCTGATTGATTGCTATTGGGTGTGTTGATGCAATTATCTATATCGTTACAAATACCATCTTTATCACTATCTCCACTCTTATCATCGCCATTACAAATATCGCAAACATTGCCTACATCATCATTGTCAAGGTCTGCTTGATTACTATTGGGCGTACTAGGGCAGTTATCTATTTGATCACAAACACCATCGCCATCACTATCGCCGCCTAAACCGTCACATGGGTCTGTTACTGTTTCGCAAACATCGCCAACGCCATTCCCATCTTCATCTGCTTGATCGCTATTCGGTGTATCAGGGCAATTGTCCTCCTCGTCACAAATGCCATCTTCATCACTATCGCCGCCTAAACCGTCACATGGGTCTGTTGCTGTTTCGCAAACATCACCAATGCCATCCCCATCTTCATCTGCTTGATCGCTATTCGGTGTATTGGGGCAGTTATCGGCATCATCGCAAACGCCATCACCATCGCTGTCTCCATCAGCATCATTTCCAGTACATGCATCACAAACATCACCAACGCCATCCCCATCTTCATCTGCCTGATTGCTATTTGGGGTATCAGGGCAGTTATCGGTATCATCACAAATGCCATCACCATCGCTGTCTCCATCAGCATCATTTCCAGTACACGCATCACAAACATCACCAACGCCATCCCCATCTTCATCTGCCTGATTGCTATTTGGGGTATCAGGGCAGTTATCAGCATCATCGCAAACGCCATCTTCATCTGTATCTGTTGTTATCGTAAAGCTAATATCGCAATTAGTTGATATATCAAAACACAAACTATCATTGAGGGCGCGAAAATCTGCCAGAGGTTGTGGGAAGTTAGAAATGTCTAAATTGTCAATGTCAGTACTTAAGATATTAAAAGAACGAATGCAGTAGCTGCCTGCTGTTAAGTTATTGAAAAAGTTGGTACTGGTAATGCTAAGTACTTCATCATTTGCCGCATTTAGTAATGCATAAGCTTGAGTGAAGTCATCACTAGGGGCATTTCCTAGTGGGTATTGGGTTGTTAAATTGCTGATGTTTCCTGCTTCACAAAGGTTTAAATTGTCGCTTGTAGCTCTACCTGCTTGTGCCAAACAACTATCATTATTTGCCTGAATTTGAATCTGTACACAGTTTGTATTGTTATCTTCATCACATTCCTCAACCGCATTGTTGGCATCTGACTGTGTACAAATAAACCAAGTACCATCGCTTGTTCCATCAGGAATGGTGACATTGCCGTTGATGTTCAAACTACTCCCAGTATTGATGGCTCCTACTGCATTACTACCTAAGTTGTTATCTGTATCATCTACCACATTATCAGCAGATAAATAGTAGTTAAGGGTACTAGCATCAACATTCATACACTCTGCTGTATTGGTGAGCGTGGTAGCAATATTTAGGGTTGCTCCTGCTGCTAAGGAAAGAGGCGTAACTGTATTTTCATCTATTTGAATATCCACTTCTTTTTCCCAATCAAAAGAAACAGCTGTACCATCTACCGAAATATTGTAAATACATACATTACTAAAGTTACTATTGTTGTTTCGTGAATTCGGATTAGTAAAATTATTGAAACTTGTATTATTGCTAATACCCGGAAACGGATCGCCTGCATCACCTCGATTAGAACCATTATTCAAATTAGCAATGCCATCTGCTTGTTCTAAAGCTACTCCGTAGTGGGTCTCATCTGCGTTAACAGTATTGGTATTGTCGGAAGCATCAATTTTTGCTTCATCAATATGCCAAATTAATAAACCAGAACCGGGTATAGCGTTATCCCAACCCTGTTTTTGGCGATTTTCTAGCAAAAAATATTCTGTACTAACAGGGGTATTAATGCGATAGTATTCCTCACAACTATTATCTGTAGAACCCATATTGCTAATGCTAGTACCGCAATTCTCTAAAAGTGTTGGCGAAATCCAACCAACTTTCTGTTTGCACCATGCGGACATATGAGCAGGTGTTCTGCCGCCGTTATTCCAAGAACCGCCAGCCATTAAACACCACTCACCAATTCCCGATGAAGTATAATCAATATCATAGAGATCAGGTAGCCCCAGCGCATGACCAAATTCATGACATAAAATACCAATATTAGTAATGTTTACGCTACCCAGTTTTTCAGGTTGTATCATATAATCATTAATCCATACACCATCATAATTAACGTGATTTCCAGTGGCAGCTAACTGCCATCGGTGCGACCAAATATCATTATTATCCCCTGATTCTTCAGTTCCACGCCCTGAGTGAATGACCATCACTACATCTACATTTCCATCATTATCACCATCATACTGAGAAAAGTCAAGCCCTGCTGCTTCGGCTGCATCCACTGCCTGTCTAATTAAACCACCAGTTGCTTCAAAGCCATTTCCATAACCGTAGGTGCTTCTCACGCTGTTAGAAACATACCAACCTTGCACATCTGTATTAATTGTCAATTGCCCACAGGAAATGTCTTGATAGTAATCGCGAAAACTACCCGATTGACCATTGACATTATAACCTGTTTGATTGGCTAAGGCATTAAAATCAGTCACAGAATAGGTTGCTACTTGATCGGTGAAATGAATCAGTAAAAGTAAAGCTTTTTGATTGCCTATTGGTGGGAAAATTAATTCAGGACCATCACCACCCATTTTTAATTGGTAATTCGCTAAACGATTTGCTCTTTCTTCTCCCTTATATTGTAAATGCTTGTCTATTTTTTGTACAAAATCGCGCTCTGTTTCATCTCGTTCATTTTCATTATGGGCGATCATTGCTGTAGGAATTAAATTGCCTTTTTCATTGTGTTGAGCATATTTTAAAAAATCATCTTTATCTTTTATAACAGTATACCCATCTGTAGTCGTTAGGTAATCTAGAGGTGGGCGACTGTTAACTTTTATTTTTAAGAAACTGCCATCAGCCTGTTTCAAATTACTGAAAAAATCACCATTAGGAGTGGGAACAGCACAAAAATGTGCGTCTTTCGCCACTTGCCCCATAATAGAACTGCTGAATAATAATAGGCTACTGAGAAAGAGTAAGGGTAACTTTTTGACTAGATTTTGCATGATTTTTTATTTAAAAGTATTA
>JAHDHV010000391.1 GCA_020631155.1 Bacteroidota bacterium
TAGAAATTAAAAAAATAAAAAATAATGCGTTAAATTGTTTCATAAATTGTTGTTTGATTGCTTTAATGGCTAAAGATATTCCGACTAGAAATTGCTTGTGGAAGTAACGGAGATGTGTTTTAAATTGGTGGGATTGATGTTTCGGGTAGAAACACAAGATTTTGTGTCTCTACGGTGATGGGTGGATTCGTGTTTCGGGTAGAAACACAAGATTTTGTGTCTTTACGGTGATCAGTGGATTCGTGATTCGGGTAGAAACACAAGATTTTGTGTCTTTA
The DNA here is from genome assembly GCA_020631155.1 of Bacteroidota bacterium. Classification (GTDB taxonomy): domain Bacteria; phylum Bacteroidota; class Bacteroidia; order Chitinophagales; family UBA2359; genus JAHDHV01. Next base: position 279 of record JAHDHV010000391.1, read on the forward strand.
CGGTGATGGGTTATGAATTTATATCCATACGATTATCCATTTCCCCCAACCGATCCTGCAACAGTTGATTCTGAAAACGCCACTGACCGCCATCTTTTTCCAATAAACCTGAATGTTTGGCTACTTGATTTAAAAAGGAGACGTAAGTTAAAGGTGCACTGCCTTCCCAATACAATAGAAATCTTAATACTAGATGCTTAAATAAGTCACTAAAAACAACAGTAACAAAAAAGGCAAAAAACAATATGCCAATACTCATTTTTAACAGTCCCATTTTTTTTGCTGGCTCCATGTCAAAAAGCAATAAAATATTAAATACAATTATAAAAAAGACAATTTTTTTAAAAATACTTATAAAGAAAGGTTTTTTTAAACGCTGATAAGGCTGTTTTAATTGAACAATTGGCACAACTTCAAAGCCAGTTTTACTCACTCCCCTGCTTAGTCCTATAATTAAGCCTAATAGAAATGAGGGTATTACATAAAAAAACAATCCTAAAAACAAACAAATTAATCCTATTCCTGTTCCTATTAACAAAGATTGAAATAATATATATAAGATATTGTCCATTGTAAGGCGTTTCCAGTTCCATGCGCTAAGCTCTTTAGCTTTAATTTCAGGCTCTAGCCCTAATACTAAACCGCTTGCCAAGCCTAAGCCCCCTCCTAGTAGTAGTCCTAAGCTAAATCCACCGCTTTGCCCTAACATAAGAATACCCAATCCGCCTAAAACCAAGCCAAAAAATAATCCCAAAAACAAGCCTAAAATTCCTCCTCTTAACAGACCTTTCACCAACTTAACAAAGCGACGATTATACCGAGTCTTTTTTAAGGCATCCATTTGTAAGTCTATTAGCTCAAAAGTAACGGACTCTTTAGTTTGGTTTAAATAATTGGCGAGCCAACTTAGGTAATGTTGTATTTTTTCACGTTTCCACTTTGTTTTTTCCCCTAAATTATCTAATTCGGCATTGATATAGCTGACTTCTATTTGTTTTTTATCGTTTATATCGGCTAATTGATGAGTTGTTTGCTCGCCATTTAATTCTCTTTTGGCTAAATTTAAGGCGGTATGCATATGAAAAGTGCTTGTTAAACAAGTAGGTAGAATAGGATTTTTGTGAATTTGTTTTTGTAAATAATTGATTGCTTCCACATCCCTTCTGTTATTTAAAGTCGTGTTAATCGTTTTGGGGGTCAGCGTGTGTATTTCTATAGTTGCTTTTATAGGAACAGTAGTTTCTATTTGCTCCACTTCGCTAATTTGTGAACACATCAACAGTTGAGGGGCAGTATGTTTTTGTTTGCTTTCCACATCTTGGATATAAGCTTTCAATTTTTGCAGGCAAGTTTGTCGCGCGACTTTGTGGATTTTGCCAAAACCATTTAATAGCGGCAATATCATTTGTTTGTCTACAAGTTGTTGGGCAAAAGTTTTGCTAATCCCACTTTTCCCCACCGCATAAGGTAAGTTTTCCAGTAGCCATTTATCAAAACTGTCCATATCTGCGCGCCAAGAAGAAAGGTTGAGAATAATCGGAATAGGATGTGTATCGTCTGTTGCTGCTTTATCCAGTAGGTGTTTGGCAAAATGGAGCAATAAAAGGCTTCGGTCTTTCCCAGTTTCCCCAGCAATCAACAGTTGTTTGAATTTATTATCATAGCTGTAAAATAGGCGCAACATACTGTCTACCCCTTCTTTTTGCCCTGTATAATATTTTTCTTCTGTACCATTTGAAGTATATAAGTGCAAAGGAATGTCAAAATTGAGTTCCTCTTGCATTTTACTTTTCAAGCGTTTATCATAGGCTGCTTGGAGCTGAGAAATTAAGGTTTTGCGTTGTTCTTCTTGCTGCCATTTTTCTAATCTTAACTTGATTATATTTACTTCGATATAATCTATTATTACTAACAGGACTAAAATACCGATAACCCCAAGTCCAATCCCTAACCAAAGATAATTCCCTAATACATTTGTTATAATTTGTCTGGTATTTGGATAAAATAACAGAATAGTAAAAATAGGTAAAGAACTTATGATCACTATTTTAAAAAATGTAATAACAAGCTGACTTTGCTTAATTTGTTTCATAGATAGGCTGAAATTGGTTAGTGTTGAAAACAGAGAACAAGTTCTAAAATAAAATGCAGACTGCCAAAATAATAGTTTTCTTTCTTTTTTGAAAAAACATTAAAATCTGACGACTAAAGCAGTCACTACGGAAAATATTCAATCTTATACATCTGAATAAAGTTCCCCCAATCGATCCTGCAACAGATAATTCTGAAAACGCCACTGACCGCCATCTTTTTCTAGTAAATCAGAATGTTTGGCTACCCAAGTATAACAAGTATATAAATATTGCATACTTGAATTTAGACTTTTGCCAAACACCTCCCGTTCTATTGACATTTTGATAATCAATAATTAAGTACCTAGACAAAATTAAACGACACTTTTTAAAAATTAAAGTGATGAAATTCAATACTTTAGAACAAAATTGTGCACAATTAAATAGTGCTTGGCACTTAATACTTCTTATTCGCTTATTTTTTTTGTAAATAGTGAAGAAAAATAGTATATTGATAGTATTGCATACAAACCGCTTCTGTTTTTAGGTGTGTTTCAAAAATCTAAACAGCCAAAAGTCTAAATAGCTAAAAGTCTAAATAGCTAAAAGTCTAAATAGCTAAAAGTCTAAATAGCCAAAAGACAATCTCACAACCAAAGTGTTAGGAAGATAATGAAACATACCTGTTTTAGCTTTGAGATACAAGCCATAAGATTTAAGATGTAAGACTTGGTTATTTTAATAATTAGCTAATTGTCTTCCGTCTCAAATCTCCTGTCTTCCGTCTAAAAAACAAATCAATAACTCAACAATTTTCGAGCTATGAAAACGTATTCAAAAATTATTTTGACACTCCTTATCAGCAGTTTTTTGGCAATGAACACTAGTCAAATTGTCTATGCCCAAACCGAAAAAGTGGATGAAGCCGTTCAAAAATTGCTCGGTACAAAGTTTATGAGCAAATTTTTGGACATGCGCGCTCGTGCCGAAAGTGCAGTCAGCGAGTTTAAAGCCAATCAAGCCCGTTTTCAAGGAGAAACAGGCCGCGTTGAAAAAGCTTATACCGAAATTGCTGGCGAATTTAACGCCGTACTCCTCAATATTCAAGCGGATTTACTCAACAAAAAAAAGCGAAAATTCATTGCCAAATTCCCCGATTCCTACGCCAAAGGTTTGGAAGCAGACCTTTACCGCCTCAATGAAAGTTATGATGCTGTTTTCCGACAAGCCCTTTTGGATGCAACAGACGGCCAGATTGATGGAATACCGCTTATCCCTCTACTCGTTCAATTGCTCGCTATTACCGATGAATTTGCAGCCCTCATCGCCGACTTGCGAAAATATGGACGCAAATTTACCGAACAACACCTAACCGAAAATTTTTACCTTCCCAATCAATTTAAATCATGGGAAGCCATAGAAGTAGGGCAAAGCACCATTCAAAACAATAATGATGACTGGAGTCAACCCAATACGACCAATGAAAATAGCGGTTGGAATGAGCCAAATATGACCAATGAAAATAGCGGTTGGAATGAGCCAAATATGACTAATGAAGTGCCGCAAAATGAAGATATGAATCAAATAGAAAATATGCCTTCCGAAGAAGTACCTGAAGCACCATCCCCCGAAAACAACTAGAGTCAATTACGAATTAGAAATTACGAATTACGAATGATTTTTTAATTGAAAATTAATTTAAATTTTAAAAAAAGAAAACTCTAATTTCCAAAAATCCAAAAATCCAAAAGTCCACCCAAATCATGATACAACAAACTCAACAATACTGGATAATAGCTCTTTGTTTATGGATGATAAGCGGCTATAATACAAAGCTTTATGCCCAAGAAATAGAAGCTACAACAGAAGAAATTACTGAATATCCTACGGGCTTGATTATGGACGATAAAGCCTACAATGCTTTGCCTCGTCAACCCCTATTTCGCGGAACTAAATTTGGGGAACTCCCCCTACAAGTGAGCCTCAAAGACTACTGCCCAAAGGTAGGCGATCAGGGGGAAATGCAATCCTGTGTCGGTTGGGCGGTAGGTTACGCAGCCCTCACCATTCAACATGCCATCGAAAATAAGCTAACTGACGCTGAACAGATCACTAAAAATAGCCAATCCGCACTGTTTATTTACAATCAAATCAAACCGCGTGACTGCAATTACGGCGCACGCATTGAGGATGCCATTCATTTTTTAGAAGAAAATGGCAATTGTTTATTTCAAGAATTTGATGCGGCAGTAGATGATTGTGATACCATTCCCCCCGAAAATTTGCGAAGCAAAGCAAAACAAAACACCATTACCGATTATATGACCCTATTTGGGCAGGACGAAGACCCAAAAGTGAAGGTGTTTAAAACCAAACAAAGTTTAGCCGAAAAAAAGCCTGTGATTATTGGTTTAAAAACACGCAAAAGTTTTCATGGGCTTAGAAAAGGCTCAAAATATTGGTGGGCAGAAAAGGGCAATACCATTTCGGCGGGCGGTCATGCTCTTGTGGTCATTGGCTATGATGAGGCGAAACAAGCCTTTGAACTCTTTAATAGTTGGGGCGAAGATTGGGGAAATGATGGATTTATTTGGATAAAATATAAAGATTATAGCCGTTTTTGTAAATATGCTTATCAAATTCATTTGAATAAAAGAGCTAAAAAAACAAAAACAGAAGTGGCAAAGGTAGAAAAGGAAGAAATAGAAGAAGTAAAAAATGAAATCGCAAAAATAGAAGATATAGAAAATGAAGAAGTGGAAATGCAGGCATTAGCAGGACATTTTAACTTTAATTATCTGTCTACATTTGAAGGAGGACAAGCAAAATTTAAACAAGCTAAGGCTACTTTATCAGAAAACAAACAGTGCTATACTTTAGATAAAAAAGATTGGGAACTGGGACAGTTATTTCAGTTGGTAGCAATGAATGATATTAAAGATGTTTATGTATATGCCTTTAGTTTGGATAGTAAAAATGAAGTGAATATCCATTGGCCGCGACAGGAGAATTTAAATGAAAAATTTGCGAACACCAATGAAACCCCCTTAATTCCAATGCAAGGAGCAGAAATTGTGATTCCGGGGCGAGAGTCGGGTTTGAGTATTACAAATGTAGGAACTGATTATTTGTGTGTTTTATTTTCTAATCAACGCCTAGATGATTTACCGACATTATTGCAACAAATTCAAAGTAGCGAAGGGGAGACGGTACAGCGAATGTATACTACCTTCGGAGAGCGATTAGTTCCTATTGAAGATGTGCAATACCATCCCAATGCCATTCAATTTAGTTCCAAAACCAAAAGCGATAAATACATTGTTCCATTAATTTTAAAAGTAGAATCCAAGTAGAGACACAAAATTTTGCGTCTATTTATGGTTGTGAGTTTTTGGTTGTGAGTTTTTGGTTGTGAGTTTTTGGTTGTGAGTTTTTGGTTGTGAGTTTTTGGTTGTGAGTTTTTGGTTGTGAGTTT
>JAHDHV010000392.1 GCA_020631155.1 Bacteroidota bacterium
TGTCAAAATAAGCAAAAACTGTTTGGTTGAAAAGCATGACATTTGAAACATACCTTAAAAACAAGACCTATTACTTTGTTAAACAAAAATGTACAAATTTAAATTAAATTGTTATTATTTTAGTCAATGAAATAAAAGACGAAAAACAAACTTAGCTCCAAACTCTAAAAAAGTTGAAAGGTTTTAGAGTTTGGAAAATTAAAAAAATAATTCCTATTACTTTTTTAGCCAAAAGTCTAAATATCTAAACATCCAAATATCTAAAGAGCCAAAAATCCAAACAAGTGATAAAATATTATAGCAAAAAGCAAAATGAGCCGATAGTAGAATTGCCAAAACACGAAAAAGGCTGTTGGATAAATATTTACCCGCCTTTTGATAAAGTGGAATTGGAACGCCTAAGTGAACAGTTGGATGTGCCCATAGACTTTTTTATTGACTCTTTGGATATTGACGAGCGTTCTCGATATGAGCAAGAGGATGGCGTACAGTTGATTGTACTAAATATCCCAATTCGCAATCAGTTGGCAACAGAGGAGCAAAATTCAATACTGTACATCACCGTTCCTATTGGTATGGTGGAGGTAGACGATTACATTTTAACCATTAGCAGTTTTGAAAATCCAGTTATTGATTATTTTTTAACGCAAAATGTACGTAAATTTGATACCGCAAAACACAATCATTTCGCATTATTGTTATTTGATCGCACCGTTCATTATTTTTTGCATTATCTAAAAAGCATTAACAACCAAAGGGATATTTACGAAAAAGAGTTGTATCATTCTAGCAGAAACAGCGAGCTATCCAAGCTGATGAACCTTCAAAAAAGTTTGGTGTATTTTGTTACAACTCTGCGAGATAATGAAGTGATGTTGTTGAAAATGCAGCGCACCGATTTTTTAAAGATTCAACAGGATGAGGAATTAAGCGATTTTTTTGAGGACATCATCATTGATATGAGTCAGGCGCAGGAAATGTCGCAAATTTATAGTGATATCCTGAACAGTACAATGGATGCTTTTGCCTCTATTATTTCTAATAACCTGAATACCATCATGAAACGCTTGACTTCGATTACCATTATTTTGATGGTGCCAACTCTAGTCGCTAGTTTTTATGGAATGAATGTACCGCTTTGGGGCGAAAAAGAACCGTATGCTTTTCTCGTTATCCTAACAGTATCCGTATTATTAACCGCACTGTTGGTTGGTTTTTTTATGCGAAAAAGACTTTTTTAAATCTTAGATATAAGACGTGAGATGGGAGACGTGAGATAGGAGATTTGTCTAGTTACTTAAAAAATCTCAAGTCTCAAGTCTAATATCTCCCATCTATTTCCAAAAAAAAAAGCGAATGAAACCATTTTTTCAAAAGTCTCATTCGCTCAATAAAGGATTAAAAAGTGCTATGCTGAGTAAATCATCTTATTGACAAAGCTCAATCAATGCTGTAGTTGCTGCTTCCATTTGTCCGGGGCATCCATATCCTCTGTGGCAAGAGCTAAATAATAGGGTAATCAAAGCAACTGCAACAATTGTGCTTACCATCCGTCTAGCAAAGGTTCTATTTCTCATGATGTTTAAATATTGTTAAAGTTTAAGTTTAGCTAACTAAATACTTAGACATAAGACTTGAGATAATACACGAATTATTAACAATTTATGACAAGCCCAATTGTCGTTTAATTTTGTCTAAGTATGATACTTATAAGTACCTCTATGACACAAATAAGTCTCCACTTACTTGTGGATAAGAAATAAAATAATAGTAGCTTTTTATCATAAAAAAATTAAAATTAAGTTAGATGGTTTTTAGTAAAAAAGTAGCTTGATGCTTGCTTTTTAACTGTTAACGCAAAAAAAGTCAACAAATTATATGCCGTTATTAATAAAACAAACTTTCTATAGATACGTAAAAGCAGGTAGGATGTCAATATTTTGTAAAACCTTTATTTGACTAGACTAGTTTAAGTAAATAGTTTAGGTATTAGAACTCAGATTTTAGGGTATGTTTCGTTATCATCCTAACACTTTGCTTTTAAAATTGACATTTAGCTATTTACACTTTTGTTTTTTTAGCTTTTACAAAAAAAAAAATTACCATTCAATTATTAACATGGATATAATACTTTGAATTTTAAATATCTGTAAATATGCAACGGCTAAAGCCTTCGTTACAGAACTCACTTAAAAAGAAACTAAAAAGTGCTAAAATACGAATCACGAATCCACAAGCTGTTAAAATAGCTATAAACTGTTTGGTGGAAAAGTAAGTAACTAGACAAAATTAAACAATCATTGGATTTCTCATAAATTGTTAATAGTGAGTTAATTATCTCACGTCTCATGTCTTAAATCTTATGTCTAGGTACTTACAGTATTTGAAACATACCGATTTTAGCTTTTATTTAGCATTGTTTTTTCAACAAAACAGTAATTTAAGTGCCAAGCACTATTTAATTGTGCACAATTTTATGCTAAAGTATTAGAACTGAGCAGTTTAGTCTTTTAGTATTGTAGCATTAATTTTGTCTAAGTACTTAAGTGTCCAAAAACTAGCAATCAAACCTTCCAAAAAAAGCAAATACTTTATACATGCCTCACATTCATTTTATTGCCATTGGTGGTAGCATTATGCATCAATTAGCCATTGCATTGCACCAAAAAGGTTACCAAATTACAGGCTCGGACGATGAAATTTTCGACCCCGCCAAAAGCAATCTGTTTAAACATGGGCTGCTGCCTGAAACAATCGGTTGGTTTCCTAACAAACTAACTAGCGAAACCGAAGGCGTTATTCTTGGGATGCACGCACGCAAGGATAACCCCGAACTCTTGGCAGCGCAGTCTATGAATATTCCCATTTATTCATTTCCCGAATACATTTACGAACAGTCAAAAAACAAAAAGCGCGTAGTAGTCAGTGGTAGTCATGGCAAAACGACCATTACCTCTATGCTGATGCATGTGCTCAAATATTGGCAATACGATTTTGACTATCTGGTAGGGGCTGCCTTAGAAGGTTTTCCATATTCGGTTCGCATTACTGAAAATGCGCCGCTGATCATTATTGAAGGCGATGAGTATTTATCCTCTCCTTTGCATCGCATCCCCAAAATTCATTTTTATCAACCCCACATCGCCCTAATGAGTGGTATTGCTTGGGATCATATGAATGTTTTTCCAACTTTTGACAATTATCTATCACAATTTCAAAAATTTGTGGATGGCATCGAAAATGGCAATACTTTTATTTACAATCAAGAAGATAAATATGTTAATGAACTAGGGAAAAATGCTGAACATTTAACAACAAAAGCTTATCAAACACCTGATTTTGGGATTATTGAGCAGCAATATTTTGTAAAATCGCCAACTGCCAAGCAAATGATTCCTTTGCAAATATTTGGCAATCACAATTTGCAAAATATGGAAGGTGCGCGATTGGTTTGTAATGAACTAGGCATTAGTAATGAGCAATTTTACGAAGCCATCCAACAATTTAAGGGAGCTGCTCGCCGTTTGGAATTGGTAGCTGAAGGCAAAGAAACGATTATTTACAAAGATTTTGCTCATGCACCGTCAAAAGTGCAGGCAACAACCCAAGCCATGAAAGACCGACAGCCGGATAGAAAGCTGGTAGCTTGTTTGGAATTGCACACTTACAGCAGTTTAAATAAAGATTTTTTGCCTAATTATCGACATACTTTGCAAGCTGCCGACCACGCCATTGTATTTTTTAAAGAACATACATTGGCGATTAAAAAATTACCTCCTTTATCTATTGAAGAAGTTCATCAAACTTTTGACCACCCCAATTTGCAAGTTTTCACCCAGTCTGACGCATTAATCGCGGAGTTGAACAATATCAATTGGTCACAAACTAATTTATTATTTATGAGTTCGGGCAATTTTGGTGGGATTAATATGAAAGATATTGCTAAATTTGCCCTTCCAAAATCCCCTTTCCCATCAAATCAACCAGATATGTTACAACTGAAACGACCTTTGGCTATTTTTGACCTCGAAGCAACGGGTATTAATATTGCTAAGGACAGAATTGTGGAAATCAGCATCTTGAAAGTATTGCCTGATGGAAGTGAGGTGAGCAAAACGCTCCGCATCAACCCAAGCATTCCGATTCCGCCACATGTGTCTGAAATTCATGGTATTTATGATGAAGACATCAAAGATGCGCCTACTTTTGCCGAAGTTGCCAAAGAATTGGATCATTTTCTAAAAGATTGCGATTTTGCAGGTTACAACTCCAATCGCTACGATATTCCATTGCTTAATGAGGAATTTCTTAGAGTCGATATGGATTTGCAAATTGAGCAACGAAAGTCTATTGATGTATTCCGAATTTTTCAGAAAAAAGAAAGCCGAGACCTAAAAGCCGCCTATAAATTTTACTGTGATAAGCAATTGGAAAATGCCCACAGTGCCGAAGCAGATGTGAAGGCAACCTACGAGGTGTTGATGGCGCAACTCGGTAGGTACGAAGATTTGCAAAATGATGTTAAATTTTTGGATGAATACACAACAGATACTAGTTTTGTAGACTTCGGACGAAGGCTTATACGTGATGAAAAAGGAGTGATTAAAATTAATTTTGGCAAACATAAAGGCCGCCCTGTAGAAGAAGTTTTGACCAAACATCCACAATATTATGACTGGATTATGCGAAACGATTTTTTATTGGATACCAAAAAGAAGTTGACTGCCATTCGTTTACAAATGAAATTTAAAAAATAAAAAAACTACTATTTTGTCGGACAGTATCATCATTATTCCAACCTATAACGAAAAGGAGAACATCGAAAAGATGATTCATACGGTGTTTGCTTTACCTAAAGATTTTCATGTGCTCATTGTGGACGATGGTTCGCCCGATGGCACCGCCGATATTGTGAAATCCCTTTTGTCGCAGTATGAAAATAAATTATTTATTGAAGAAAGAACAGGAAAATTGGGTTTAGGAACGGCCTATATTCATGGTTTTCGATGGTCTTTAGCACGCGACTATGAGTATATTTTTGAAATGGATGCCGATTTTTCGCATAATCCCAAAGACCTCCTCCGCCTTTACGATGCTTGCGCCAAAGAAGGGGCTGACCTTTCTGTAGGTTCACGTTATATCAAAGGCGGCAAGGTCGAAAACTGGCCTTTAGACCGTATTTTGCTTTCCAAATACGCCTCTGTATATGTGCGTCTTGTCACTTGGATGCCTGTCCACGATACCACCGCAGGTTTTGTTTGTTATAGGCGCAAAGTATTGGAAACGATAGATTTAGATAAGATAAAATTTATTGGCTACGCTTTCCAAATTGAAATGAAATTTGCTACTTGGCGGTTAGGATTTAAAATAAAGGAAGTTCCCATCACTTTCACCGACCGCGTAGAAGGCACCTCCAAAATGAGTGCAGGCATTTTTAATGAAGCAGTTATCGGTGTTTTGAAAATGAAGTGGCAAAGCTTTTTCAAGAGCTACGCGCTGGATTAATTACGAATTACGAATTAGCAATTACGAATTGAGGAAATGCAAAAATAAGGTGTGTTTCATTTTCTTCCTAACGCTTTGGTTGTGAGATTGCCTTTTAGCTATTTAGATTTTTGGCTATTTAGATTTTAGAAATTAGTGATTAGAGAGCAGAAATTGGAAATTATTTTTTGAACTTTCTTGTAGCTATCAATTTTTGATTGTTAATTATTTATAAGAACTTTAACAGCTAAAGTCGTCGTTACAGAACTCATTCAAAAAGGAACTAAGTGCCAAGCACTATTTAATTGTGCACAATTTTGTGCTAAAGTATTAGAAATG
>JAHDHV010000393.1 GCA_020631155.1 Bacteroidota bacterium
TTTATTATTAGATACTGACTTAGAACAAAGCATAAGTTTGTCTAGTAATGTACTATTAGAAGCCTTTGAGGTAAAAGCCTCTGAAAAAATAGAAAAAATTCAAGAACGCTCTCAAATGAGTTCGGTTAGCATCCCTATCAACCAAATCAAATCTATGCCTGTTTTGCTAGGTGAGGTAGATGTATTAAAAGCACTACAATTGCTACCGGGTGTACAAGGCGGCACAGAAGGCTCTAGCGGTTTGTATGTGCGCGGTGGCGGTCCTGACCAAAACCTCGTTCTACTAGATGGCGTGCCTGTCTACAATGTGTCCCATCTATTTGGCTTCTTCTCCGTCTTCAATGCCGATGCCCTCAACCATGTCGAATTGGTTAAAGGCGGTTTTCCTGCGCGCTACGGCGGACGGCTCTCTTCCGTAGTAGATATTCGCATGAAGGAAGGAGATATGAAAAAGTTAACAGGTTCATTTTCCATTGGCTTGATTTCTTCTAAATTTACTTTAGAAGGTCCTATTGTAAAAGATAAAACCTCTTTTATTGTATCAGGAAGAAGAACTTATATAGATTTATTATTACGCCCTATTATTAAGGCACAGGGAGATGGTGAATATGGGGGGTACTTTTTTTACGATTTAAATGCTAAAATTAACCATCGTTTTTCAGATAAAGACCGCCTTTATTTAAGTGCGTATACAGGAGATGATGATTTTTATTTTAGGTATAATGAAAATATAAACAATCGCAACGAATCCTTTAAAGGGGATATTGGATGGGGAAATATCACCGCCGTTTTGCGCTGGAATCACTTATTTAGTCAAAAATTGTTTAGCAATGCCACTTTAACTTATAGCCGTTACCGCTTACAAACAACCTCTGAATATGAAGATATTTTTCCAGATGGTAACCGCGACTATTCACTCGCAAAATATTTTTCAGGCATTAGAGACTGGAGTGGAAAAATTGATTTTGATTACATTCCCTCACCTAATCATTACATCAAATTTGGCGTAGGTGCTATTCAACATTTATTCAAACCTACTGCGAATGAATATAAAACGGAAGAAGAAGGTATTAGTGCTTTAGATACACTCATTAATGATAGCTTTATTAACGCAGTAGAGCTATCGGCATATATAGAGGATGATGTAAAAATTGGTGCACGCCTAAAAGCCAATATAGGTGTTCATGCCGCGAGCTTTTTGGTGGGTGACAAATCGTATTTTAGCGTACAACCACGTATTTCAGCCCGTTTTCTCTTGCATCCAGACTGGTCGCTAAAGGCTTCTTATGCCAATATGACCCAATACATCCACCTATTAACCAACAGTAGTGCGCTCAGTTTGCCCAGTGATATTTGGGTGCCTGTTACCGAAAAAGTAAAGCCTCAAACCTCCCAACAAATAGCAGCAGGTGTCGCCCATAGCCTCAACGATAATTTTGAAATAAGTGTAGAAGGCTATTATAAAACTATGAAAAACCTCATTTCTTATAAAGAGGGAGCTAATTATGGTGGCGGTTTTCAAGGTTGGGAAGATAAAGTAGATTCAGGCGAGGGCGAAGCCTATGGTGTAGAATTTTTAGTGCAAAAAAAGGCAGGTAAAACAACAGGTTTTCTGGGCTATACCTTAGCATGGTCGAATCGCCAATTTAAGGACATCAACTTTGGCGAACCCTTTCCCTATAAATTTGACCGCCGACATGACATTGCCATTTCTATAGCACACCGCCTCTCGAAGCGAGTAGAACTTTCTGGTAACTGGGTCTATGGAACGGGCAATGCTGTTAGTTTGCCACTAGCAGAATATGTAACAGAACCTCACCCTGGTCATGATCTTTTTGGAAATATCTATGGTGGTTCTGTGCAATACTATGGCAACCGCAACAGTTTTCGAATGGCTTCTTATCATCGCCTAGACCTTGGCGTAAGTTTTATTAAAAAGAAAAAGCGAGGCGAAAGGCGGTGGAACTTCGGAGCATATAATGCTTATAACCGCAAAAATCCATTTTTCATGTTCTCAACCACAGATAATCAAGGTAATAAAGTATTTAAACAAGCAACTATATTTCCAGTATTACCTTCCATCAGCTATTCTCGAACTTATTAGAAAAGACGAGAGATGTGAGACAGGAGATATGAGATTTTTTATTCGGAACGAGTAATTCATAATTCGTAATTAAAATAACACCTCAATATAAAAAAATGGAAAAAACAACTCATTATACATACCTATTTACATTTATATTATTATTTACTGCTTGCAGTGATGATAGTTTTACCTCTGTTGTGGAGGTAGATATTCCTGATTTGGGCGATAAATTGGTGGTCAATTGTATTTTTCAGCCCGACACAGGTTTTATAGTTAATGTTTCTAAAAGTGTTAGTATTTTAGATAATGAAGATGTAAGAGACATTAGCATTGACAATGCAAGTATTGAATTATATGAGGACGGGCAATTGCTTACTAATGAATTTATTTATCAAAATATGCCTAATATTTATGATGATGAAGTCATGCGTTACTATGCAAATATTAATCCCGAAGTTGGAAAAGAATACCGCATTAAGGTTAGTGCGCCCGATTTTGAGCCTGTAGAAGCAGTAGCCCAAATTCCCCTGCCTTTGCCTTCGCTTAATGTATATATAAGTGATTCCAATCATTATGACAGTATTAATGAGGAGGAATTCCTTGAGGTCACTATTGAGTTTCAGGATAATGGATCAATAGATAACTATTATTTCTTAAACCTTCATGTAACCAATACTGCAGAGGTAGTGCTAGTAGATGCTACAGGCGCACCTATATTAGATGAAAATGGAGATTTGATTTATGTCACCGAACAAAGGCGTTCTCCCTACTATATGCGTACCTATGATTTATCTTTTGAGAAAATAGAAGCCTTTGATGATCTAGACCCTGAGGATAGCGGTCGTGTTTTCTTAGGCAATGATATTAATACCTTTAATGATGAATTATTTAATGGAAACAATAAAGAGATATTAGTATATATAGACAAATGGAATTTAGAACATTTCGATCAACTGATCTTTCAATTAGGCAGTATAGACCGTTCCTATTATCTATACCATCGTTCTAGGATTTTACAATATGATGTAGATGACAATCCTTTTGCTGAACCTATTCTTATTCACAATAATATTGAAAATGGCTTTGGAATCTTCACAGGTTTTACAAGCATAGAAAAGATCATAGAATAGTAGAGACAATTCATGAATTGTCTCTACTATTCATTTAAAATTCGTATATTTGTACCCAAATTACCATTAATATGTAAATTTTAGGTATGTTTCATTATCATCCTAACACTTTGTCGCTAAAATTGATATTTAGCTATTTAGACTTTTGGATTTTTAGCTGTTAGAAATTAGTAATCACAAATTACTTTTTGACTTTTTCTAATAGGCCTATTTTTTTACTATTCAAGGTATTATGACAGCTAAAGCGGTCGTTACACAAACTATTCAAAATAAATCAACGATCAAAAAAGTGCCGAAATACGAATCACTAATCTACTAATCACGAATCCACAAGCTGTTAAAATAGCTACAAACTGTTTGGTGGAAAAATACAGAATTTGAAACATACCGAATTTTAGACAGAGTTAAAATGAATGAATTATATTAAGTCTCCTATCTCAATTCTTATATCTTATGTCTAGCAAAAAAAAATGATTATGAAGCTAAAAATCAGCCTTTTAAGTATAGTTTGCCTGTTGTTTAGTATCAGTAACTATGCACAAAATGAAGATACCCCTTCAACCTATGACCTCCGCTTTGCAAATCCACAGTTGGATTGTGAAGCCAGTCCTGTGCAGTTTTGTATTACCTTACAGATCAAAGCCAGTGAAAATGCAGCTGATTTTGCCGTAGGCGCGCATACTTTTTTCTTTCTATTTAACAATGCCTCTATTGGTAACAGCACTTACGAGCCCTATATTTTCAATAATACCAACACTTGTACAGAAGATGACAAAGCTCCCTATTCAGAGCCTCGCTTCTGCTGCCCTGATGATCCTAACATTCCCAAAGTCAATATTTCTACCAATATGACAAGCCCTAATAAGGGCTGCCCTACGATTAGCAGCGAATGGGTAGATGTTGGTGTGTTCTGCTCGGAAGTGTTAAATCCATTAGAGCCTGTTCAAATCGAATTTGACAAAGGCTTAACCCTATTAAATTTAAACAGCAATTGGCCAGAGCATCAGCAAGGAAACTTGGAACGTTTCAACTTTTTCCCTAGCTGTAGTACCGATGATACCGATGGCGATGGCTTGACAGATGATGTAGAAACGGCACTAGGTACAGACATCAACAACAAAGATAGCGATGGCGATGGCTTAGAAGATGGAGACGAGGTATTGACTTATTATTCTGACCCACTAAAAGAGGATGGTGATGATGATGGACTAAGTGATGCAGATGAAATCAATATTTATGGTACTGAACCGGGGAAAGCGGATACAGATGGTGATGGTTTAAATGATTTTGAGGAAATTTTTACTTATGATACCGATCCGTTTAACCCTGATACTGATGGTGATGGCTTATTTGATGGGCGAGAAATAGAGGTAGGTTCTGACCCTTTTTTGGAAGATACTGATGAGGATGGACTAACGGATGGTAGAGAGGTCAATTTTTATGGTAGTAATCCAACAGAAATAGATACCGATGGCGATGGTTTGGCAGATGGCGTTGAGGTGAATGACTATAATACTAACCCCACAATAGCCGATACTGATAGCGATGGCTTAACAGATAATGAGGAAGTAAATATTTATTTCACAGAACCTTTAGTGCCTGATACAGACGATGATGGACTGAAAGATGGTGAGGAAGTAGAGATTAAAAGTGATCCTTTGGATGAAGATACAGACGATGATGGAATCAATGATAGTGTGGAAGTACTGAATCTAAATACCGACCCCTTAGATGCAGATACAGATGATGATACGATTCCCGATGGTGAGGAGTATTTTACTTATGGCACCGACCCCGGCAATGCTGATTCAGATGGTGATTTGGTTTCTGATCAGGTGGAACTTGTTTTGGTAAATGATAGCACACTTTTAGATACTGATGGCGATGGTACGGCCAATATTTTGGATAAAGACGATGATGGAGATAATATTTTCACTGCTGATGAAGATGTTGATGGAGATGGCGACCCCACAAATGACGATACCGATTTGGATGAAGAACCCAATTATTTGGACAAAGACGATGACGGTGATGGTATTGTCACAGCGCGAGAGGACAACAACAATGATGGCGACTATACCAATGATGATGATGATGGAGATGGTATCCCCGACTACTTAGATGCTGACGCTTTAAATATTGATGAAATAACACCATCTAACAAAAAAATTCAATTATTTCCTAATCCCATCACTCATCAATTAAATCTACAAATAACTGATAGCCAACCTTTAAAAGAAGATTTTATTGTTCATTTTTTTAATACAAAAGGGCAATTAATTAAAGAAGTCAGCACAAGCAAAGCCAATTTATCTATAGATGTTTCAGATTTTACCAAAGGTTTGTACACTATCGCCATTATTCAAAATGGGCAAACAGTATATCAAGAAAAGTTTGTAAAATATTGATGTTGAGATGGGAGACATAAGACGAGAGATTTGAGATAACTAAGTGCCAAGCGCAATTTTGTTCTAAAATATTACAAATGAGGAGTTTAGTCTTTTTCTATTGTAGCATTAATTTTGTCTAGGTACTTATTATCCAAATTACTTGAGTGTGTCAGAAATTTAGGGAAAAGCGAAATACACTTTACTATGAAAGATGA
>JAHDHV010000018.1:0-3290 GCA_020631155.1 Bacteroidota bacterium
AAATTAAAGGGAATAGCTATTATTATACGATTTCCCTCTTTTCTTGATACACTCATTTCTTTTTAAATGAGCTCTGTAACGACAACTCTATTCATTCCAATAGTCTAAAAGTCAGAAAGCTACCTATTTTATCAAAATAAAAATTAATTTATAATGACTGACTACTGATCACTGATCTCTAATTTCTAAAAGCTAAATATCTAAATAGCAATTTTAGAAATAAAGTGTTAGGATGATACTAAAACATACCTCACCATTAATATTGCTCCACAACAAAAAATCTCCCATCTAATCAATAGTCAAGCAAATGTCTTTTTCCCAAAAACGCAAGATAAAATTTGCATATTCCAAATTTTGCCTTTATTTTTGCCAATGAACAAAGCAATCAATATAATTTTGAATACAAACATTTCCATACAAAATAATAACTACTTAGTAACAAATTGTTGTTGCTGCTGTTGTTGTATGTCTAATTGGGAAGCTTTGTAATATATTATCAGATTGCACATTAAATAAACAAGCAATATACAACTGCCTTTCCATTTTAATCTGGAAAGGCTTTTTTTTTTTGCCTTTTTTAAATTCTAACAGGAAAAATAGATTGTTCACGATTCTTCTTATAAAAAAACAAGATGAATAGAAACCTCCATAGTACCTTTTCTCGTATCACCATCAGTAATCTTTGCTGTTGTTGTTGCTACTGTTGCTGTTGTAACAGAGCGTGGAAAGCCTATGTCTCCTCTATCACTTTATCAAAAAAGTAACTTCAACTGCTTGATTGATAATGATTTATAAAAAAAGCCTTTCCATGAAATTCACAGGAAAGGCTTTTTTTTTGGCCATTAATAAAATTAATTAACCAATAAAGTAGCTATAGACTTTTTAAGACTCATTCATATACCAATCATTCTCATGTCTTATGTCTTAAATCTTATGTCTACTTAACAATAAAACATCCAAAAACCATGAGTGTACGTATAGCTGATAACGTTAGTCCAGAAGCCAAACAGGACATTCGGGAACTCGAAGCGAAAATTGAAAAATTGAAAAACGGGCAGATTCCCGAAGAAAAATTTGCCCACTATCGCCTAACTCGCGGTGTCTACGGACAACGGCAGCAGGTAGAAACACCAAAGCGAGGCATCCAAATGTTTCGCATTAAAATTCCTTTTGGCCGCATCACCGCCGACCAATTAATTACAATGGCTGACATTGCAGAGGAATTTACCAATGGCAACCTTCACACAACAACGCGCCAAAATATACAACTGCATTTTATTAAGTTGGGAGATACGCCAGAAATCACTGCCCGTTTGGAAGAATCTGGTTTAACAGCCCGCGAAGCTTGTGGTAATACGGTTCGCAATATCACAGGCTCGGCAAAAGCAGGTATTGACCCTGACGAGGCGTTCGATATTTCCCCTTATGCCTTTGAGATGTTCCGCTACTTTTTGCGAAATCCCATTTGCCAAGATATGGGACGAAAATTTAAGCCAGCATTTTCCTCTAGCGAAAAAGATTCTGCCTTTTGCTACATTCACGATATTGGTGTTATTCCACGAATTAAAGAAGAAAACGGTAAAGAAATTCGCGGTTTTAAAGTACTAATCGGCGGTGGTTTGGGCGCACAGCCTCGCATTGCAGATACCATTTACGAATTTTTACCCGAAAACCAATTAATTCCACTCACCGAAGCGATGTTACGCGTCTTTGACCGTCATGGAGAGCGTGAAAAGCGATTCAAAGCTCGCATGAAATTTTTGGTTAAAAAACTAGGTTTAGAAGCATTTTTACAATTGCTAGAAGAAGAACGGGCTGCTTTAAAATCAAAATCCTATGTAGTGGATAGAACGATTGTTCCAGAAACAGTTATTCCTGCTACAAAAGATTTTGGAGCGGTTAAAGTTGTAGATGAAAAAAGGTATCAAGACTGGCTAAAAACCAATACTTTTGAACAAAAACAAGAAGGCTTTTACGGCGTTAATTTAACCCTAGAACTCGGCAATATTCAAGCAGAAACAGCTCGCAAATTGGCTGCTATTGTTAAAAAATACGCTGCCGATGACATCCGAATCACCGTTAATCAGGGCTTCCTCCTCAAATTTGTTCGCCCCGAAGCACTACCCCACCTATTCAACGCTTTAGACCAATTGGGACTAGCAGACGCAGGTTTCGACACTATTGCTGACATCACTGCCTGCCCGGGCACTGATACCTGTAATTTAGCGGTCACCAATAGCACCCATCTCGCTATAGAATTAGGCGAAGTCATTAAAGATGAATTTTACCACCTTATTTTCGATCAAAAAATCAGCATCAAAATTAGCGGTTGCATGAACTCTTGCGGTCAGCATATGATTGCCAATGTCGGTTTTCACGGCAGTTCTATTCGCAACAGCAAATTAAAACTGATCGCTCCTGCTATGCAAATCGTGATGAGCGGCGGTTTAGATGTTGATGGAAATGGCACCATTGCCGAAAAAGTAATTAAAGTTCCTACCAAAAAAGCCCCCGAAGCCCTACGCCAAATTTTGCAAGATTATGAAGCCAATGCTCAAAAAGGGGAAATTTTCAACGACTATTACCAACGTGTCAACGGCAAAAAATATTTCTACACTTTGTTAAAACCTTTAGCAGACTTGAATCAATTAACTGCCAGCGACTATGTAGATTGGGGGCAAAGCGCGAATTTCAAACCCGAAGTTGGTGTAGGAGAATGTGCAGGTGTAAGTTATGATGTAGTGGGCGGCTTGGTCTTGGATGTGGAAGAAAAATTAGCCAATGCCAAAACAGCGATTAGCCAAAACGCTTATTCCGAAGCCATTTATTATGCCTATACTGCCTTTGTGATTGGGGCTAAAGCATTGTTATTGAGTGAGGATGTGAAATGCAATACTCAAATTGGCATCCTTAAAGATTTTGACAAGCATTTTGTAGAAACGGAAATTGTGCAGTTAAGTAGTGATTTTCAAAGTTTGGTTTTAGAAATTAATAAAAAAGAACCTGACGAATATTTCGCTTACAGTTATACTGCCGCCGCCAACGATTTTCTAACTAAAGTAAAAGCTGTGCGCCAACAACAAATTGATAGAGATGATGCACAGAAAGATAAGAAAATAATTGATTCTTTTTATAAAGCGTGAAATTAGACACAAGACATGAGATTTAAGATGTAAGACTATCTTAAATCTTATGTCTTACATCTTAAATCTTATGTCTTACATCTTATGTCTTACATCTTAAATCTTATGTCTTACATCTTAAATCTTATGTCTTACATCTTAAATCTT
>JAHDHV010000018.1:3390-33160 GCA_020631155.1 Bacteroidota bacterium
CATCTTAAATCTTATGTCTTACATCTTAAATCTTATGTCTTACATCTTAAATCTTATGTCTTACATCTTAAATCTTTTTCAAAATAAAAACCATGCAAAAACCTACTATAACACTTGTTGGCGCAGGCCCGGGCGACCCCGAATTAATCAGCATTAAAGGTGCGAAGGCATTGACAAAAGCAAAAGTCATTTTATACGATGCGCTGGTTCATCCCGATACATTGGATTATGCCGATGATACAGCCCTTAAAATTTACGTAGGCAAACGAGCAGGCAAACACAAATGCCGTCAGGAAGCCATCAATAAAATGCTCGTAGATTATGCCTTTTCTCATGGCGATGTAGTCCGCTTAAAAGGTGGTGATCCCTTTATTTTTGGGCGCGGTCATGAAGAATTAGAATACGCACAAGCCTTTGGTATTCAGGTGAATGTGATACCGGGGATTTCCAGTGTAAATACTACCGCTTTAGAGCATATTCCTCTAACTAAGCGCGGTATTAACGAAAGTTTTTGGGTAATTACTGCAACTAAAAGTGACGGACAATTGGCTAAAGATGTATGGTTAGCGGCGCAATCTACCGCAACGGTTGTCTTGTTGATGGGTGTGCGAAAATTGCCTCAAATTGTTGCCTTATTTAAGCGAATAGGTAAAGGTAATACGCCTGTTGCCATGATTCAAAACGGCTCTTTAGATACCCAAAAAATTGCGCTAGGAAAAGTAGATAATATCGTAGAGGTAGCTCTTGAAAAAGATATACAAGCACCTGCTATTATCGTTATTGGCGAAACGGTTCGCTTGCATCCAAAATTCAATTATCAACCTGTTATTGAAGCGCATCAAAAAATTGAAAATTCAAATATACCAGAAAGTAGCAGCAATGCTTTTTAGATGTTAGACGGGAGACATGAGATAATTATTCGTTATTTAGCTCAATAAAAGTGAAAACCTTTTAGAGTTTGGAGCTAAATTGGCTTTTCGCCTTTTATTCCATTAACGAAAATAATAACAACTTTATTTTTTTTGTATAAATCTGACTAACAATTTAAAAAGTATTAATTTTTAATCTTATTAAAAAAAAATAAAAACCTTAAAACCTTAAAACCTTGCAACTTTCCAAACTCCAAAACTTTTCAACCTTCTAAACCCTAATAAAAATGGAAGCAATACAAAAACATACAGGCAATCAATTATTTCCCATTTTTTTAAAACTGCACAAACTCCATGTGTTAATTGTAGGTGGTGGAAATGTGGGATTAGAGAAAATAACATTTATGCTAAAAAGCAGTCCACAAGCAAATGTAACGCTGGTAGCAGATGAAATTTCACCAGAAATCTATGCTTTAGCCCTTCGTTATGAGACGGTTAGCTTGCTAGAACGCAAATTTGAAGTCACGGATTTAGAGAGTAAAGATATGGTCATTGCTGCAACGAATCATCGTGCTACCAATGCGGAGATTAGAGTAAAAGCAAAGGAGAAAGGTATTTTGGTCAATGTGGCAGATACGCCTGATTTGTGTGATTTTTACTTAGGGGGCATTGTTACCAAAGGCGATTTAAAGGTCGCTATTTCTACCAACGGTAAGTCGCCGACCTTTGCCAAACGCTTCCGGCAGTTTTTAGAGCAAAATCTACCCGACGATATTCCAGCCTTGTTGAGCAATTTACATTCCTTGCGGAAAACATTGAAAAATGATTTTTCTTTTAAAGTGAGAAAATTAGGCAATTTAACGGCTTCCTTAATTAATGAACCCTTAAAAGAAAATTGGTGCGCTTGTCAAAATAAAGCCTTAGCCTGTGGGCAAAAGCGCAAAGCTGATTCATGATTCGTGGATTAGTAATTTGTTGAGTTTTCTTAGCCTCTGATCACTAATTTCCGATAGCAAAAAGGCCATTTCATAATTAAAAAATAAATAAAAAATGACCAATCTAACAACACTAAATGAGAAATATAAAAAATTGCATCCAATGGATAGAATGACGCAATTATTTAAAGATTTTGATGCTCAAAAAATATTGGTTACCTCCTCTTTTGGCGTGACCTCGCCTATGGTGTTACACTTAGTACAACAGGCTCATCCTCAGCATCCTATACATTTCATTGACACCGCTTACCACTTTGATGAAACCCTTGCTTATAAGGAAAGATTGGCACAATTATTTGGCTTACACATTGTAGATGTCAAACCGAATGAACATAAAAATAACTATTCTCAAAAACGCGAGCTTTGGCGCACAAACCCAGATATATGCTGTAAAATTAATAAGGTACAACCCTTACAACGCATTAAAGGCAATTACGATATTTGGGTGTCAGGATTAATGAAATCACAGAGCGATCATCGAAAGAATTTAGATATTTTCCAACAAAAAGGTAATATTATTAAATTTCACCCCATCATTGATATGGATGAAGCAGAAGCGTTTTTGTATATGCAAGTTTATCAAATTCCCTCTCATCCTTTGGCAGAACAAGGCTATGGTTCCATTGGTTGCCGACATTGCACTAAGCAAGGGGCTTGTCGTTTAGGCCGCTGGGCAAGTTTGGGGAAAACAGAATGTGGGTTGCATTTGTAGGATTGTGTGGTTGTGAGTTTTTAGTTGCAGATTTTTTATCTATTTTCTAACAACTAATTTCTAAAATCTATTTTCTAACAACCAAAAAGAAGTGCCCAGAACAGGAGTCGAACCTGCACGCCTGCAATTAGGCACAAGGCCCTCAACCTTGCGTGTCTACCAATTCCACCATCTGGGCAGTGCGAGGGTGCAAATATAATCAAAAAAGCCTTGATTTAGTTCCTCAAAATGATTTTTTTTTACACCTTCCTCATCCATTTTTTAGTAATTCCATATACACGCTCTACCTTATTTTTACAATTTCTCTCTCCAAAGGAACATTTTTCACACATCAAGCATTGATTTACTATAACACTTGCAAATAACAAAGCTTTTGAGTATTTGCCTAACAATTTTCTAAAAAAAATAATTTGAGGGAGCTACAATTTAACTTAGTCCATTAATTTTATTACTTTTGTGGAACTTGTCTTTTAACATTATCAAAAAATAGCTTCTTTAGAAATACAAAGAAATACAGCTTTATAATGTTAAAAAAACAAATGGCTAATACACTTAAAAAATTGTATTATTTTTTGATATAAGTAACTCAGCTATGGTAAAGATAATTTGTAAATTTTCTTTATAAAAACTCTTAAAATCATTGTAAGATTCTGACAATAAACAAACTATATTAAATATTATGTCTTATATCTTACATCTTATATCTCCCTGTTAAAAAATAATTTGTAGCCCAATTTTATGGCTTGGCTTTATGCCTTTGATGAGGATTTGTAAAATATATGGCAACACGAAAAACAAATACGAACAATAGTACTCGAAATACAACCGCTAAAAAGAAGCGTAAATCAAAGAAACGTAAACCTAGTTTAAAGGCGCGTTTGACGACTTTTAAAGATAGGGTAGTTACCATTATCAAAGATGCACGTTTGCATCGCGTTTTGGGTTTATCCTTTTGGCTGTTAGCACTATTTTTAACCATTGCTTTTGTTTCCTACATTTTCAATTGGGGAATTGATCAAAGTAATGTGAAAGGTTCTTCCATGTCCTTTTTACTGGAGAGAGGTGTAGAAACGCAAAATACTTTAGGACGCTTTGGCAGCTTTTTGGCGCACCTATTTTTTTACAAATGGTTTGGCATTGCATCCTTTGTACTCATTTTTGTAGCTGTGATGACAGGCGCGAAATTGCTATTTGATCAAACCAAATTTAAACTACTCAAAGTCTTTCAATACTCCTTTTTATTCATTATTCTTTGCTCTACCATTCTAGGCTTTTTCTTCTCTGGCGAAGAATCAGGCTTTCCCTTTGCAGGTGGTTTTGGCAATTATGTTAGCGGATGGTTAATTTCCTTTCTAGGCTTTGTCGGTACAGGTTTATTGTTATTATTTTTACTAGCAATTGTACTAGTCCTCATTTTTGACCTTAGTTTTAGTGCTGACAGCTTGACTAATAATGCTTTAGTTAGAAGTTTTAAAAGATTAAACAATCGCTTAAAGCAAATAAATATAAGCGATTGGTTTTCAAGCAAAAACAAAAAGGAAACTAATCTTAAAACAGAGGGCATTTTTGAAGATAACTCAAATTCAGGGAATACCAATTCCGATATTTTAGATGTACCAGAAATTGCTGGAAAATCTTCTATTTTTGGTTCTAAAAGTACTAAAAATGGAGTTGCAGATAAAACTAAAAAGAATGGAAAAACAAAAGTTTCTAAAAAGCTATTTGCCGAAGATGGTGTTGTTTCAGGCACCAACTTATACGACCCAAAACTTGATTTGAGCAATTATAAAAAACCTGAATTAGACCTATTAGATTTGTATGGGCGTGACTTATACGAAGAGGCAACCATTCAGGTTAGTAAGACAGAATTAAAGCGAAATAAAGAGCGTATTGTTGAAACACTAGGCAACTATAATATTGAAATAGACAGCATCAAAGCAACACCAGGACCTACAGTAACACTTTATGAAATTGTTCCTGCCCCCGGTGTTCGCATCTCCAAAATTCGCAACCTTGAGGATGATATTGCCTTGAGTTTAGCGGCCTTAGGGATTCGTATTATTGCCCCTATGCCGGGCAAAGGCACTGTAGGTATTGAAGTGCCAAATGAGAAAAAAGAAATCGTTTCGCTACGTGGCATTTTATCATCTGATAAATTTCAAAATAGCGGAATGGACTTACCTGTTGCGCTAGGGCGTACCATTTCTAACGATTGCTTTGTGGCGGATTTAGCCAAAATGCCTCACCTTCTATTGGCAGGGGCTACAGGTCAAGGTAAATCGGTTTGCCTCAACTGTATTCTGCTTTCGCTTTTGTATTCTAAACATCCTGCCGAGTTGAAGTTGGTATTGATTGACCCTAAAAAGGTGGAGCTATCACTTTTTAATATGATAGAAAAACACTTTTTGGCAGCTTTACCAGACGAAGAAGAAGCTATTGTTACCGATACTAAAAAGGTGATTAATACGCTCAATGCACTTTGTATTGAAATGGATAGCCGCTACGATTTACTGAAAAAAGCACAGGTTCGCAACATTAAAGGCTACAATACAAAGTTTACACAACGCAAATTGAATCCCGAAAAAGGACATCGCTACTTACCTTATTTTGTTTTGGTGGTAGACGAGTTTGCCGATTTGATGATGACCGCAGGTAAAGAGGTGGAAATGCCTTTAGCGCGCTTGGCTCAATTAGCTAGAGCCGTTGGTATTCACTTAGTTATCGCAACTCAGCGTCCGACTGTAAACATTATTACAGGTACGATTAAGGCAAATTTCCCTGTTCGTGTAGCCTTTAGGGTAACTTCTAAAATTGACTCTCGCACCATCTTGGATACAGGTGGGGCGAATCAATTAATTGGCCGTGGGGATATGTTGGTGTCTATTGGTCCGGAGGTGATACGTCTGCAAGGTGCTTTTGTAGATACCCCTGAGGTTGAAAAAATTGCCGAATATATTGGTAAGCAACAAGGTTATACAGAGTACTTTGAATTACCAGAATATGAAGGCGAAAGCAGTGGAGCTTCGGGCAATGGCAATTTAGAATTTGATGATTTATTTGAAGAAGCTGCTCATATTATTGTGCAGCATCAACAAGGGTCTACTTCTTTATTACAACGCCGTTTGAAATTGGGGTATAATCGTGCTGGGCGACTAATGGATCAGTTGGAAGCATCGGGAATTGTAGGGCCTAATGTCGGTAGCAAAGCTCGCGAAGTATATATTTTGGATGCTTTTGAACTGGAAGAGTTTTTAGCAAAAATAAAAGGATAGTTTTTTAACCTTTTAGACTTTTGGATTTTTAGACTTTTGGCTATTAAATGATTAGAGTGTGTCAAGAATTTAGGGAATTACAAAATACTTTTTAAATAGACATTCTCCCTTCCGTAAAATAAAATATCACTTTTTTGTTAGTCTAAAAGAGCGACCTTGAAATTTTTTGCGTTAAGAAAATCGAATGAACAGCGTTAAGAAATATCCGTAGTGATACGGAATTTAAGAACTGACTAGGCTATTTTTAAAGCTTAAATCCTTGATTATCAGATTTCTATTTTGATTTTAACAAAAGAGTATCTTAGGAGATTTTTAGCAAAAAAATTTGACCGTCGTTGGGACGTAATGCTACGTCCTTACTATTTTTATCAAGTAAAAAAGAAAAAAACGTAGGGACAGGGACACTTTTTAAGGTTAAGAGCAATAGTTGTTATATGATATCCCTCTTTTTCTGACACACTCAAATGATTAGTAATCAGAACTTAGCAGTTATAGCACAAGTTTTGTCAATCAACGAATCAACGAATTTAATTTACCTCACCGTTCCATTTTCCTCAAAATATTTTTCCCCCAAAAAAATCAAAAATACAGTAGCTTGAAATAATAAAAATATTTTTAATTATCTTTGCAAAGCCCTCTCTAAGTAATGCGGAAATAATAACTCATTTGTTTGTCCATTACTCAGCAACATTTTTTAAACTTCCATTAACAAAAAGGGTCAAATGACAGCTATATGCTCTTTTTGTTGAGGTCTTATTACCTTAAAAACAAACTAAACTATTTTTTTATGAGAATTTTCATTGTTTTACTAACAGGCTTGCTACTGTTCTCCCCCACCCTACTACCTACAGCCTTTGCACAAAAAACCGCAACCAAGAGTGATCCTAAAGCCAAAAAAATACTGGATCAGGTCAGTAAAAAATATAAAACGCTTAGAGCATTAAAAGCGGATTTTACCTTGAGTATTGAAAATACTGATGCCAATATTAAAGAGAAGCAAAAAGGTAGAGTTTACATTAAGGGTAATAAATATAAAATTGAAACAGATAAATTAGACCGCATCTCTGATAATAAATCAGTGTGGACACATTTTAAAGATGAAGAAGAAGTACAAGTAACAGAATTTGATCCTGATGAGGGGGAGTTAACGCCAGCACAGCTATTTACCATCTATGATAGAGATTTTATCTATAGCCTTAATGATGAAGTAAAAGAGCGCGGTATTGCCTATGCTATGATTGACCTTACTCCTAAGGATAAAAGTGTCCCTTACTATAAAGTAAGACTTACAGTAAACAAAGACAATTCATTGATTACCAGAGCGATGGTATTTGAAAAAAACAGCACAACAGTTGTTTATGAGTTAGGCAACTTTAATACAGATGTTACTTTTGAAGATAGCTTCTTTAGCTTTAAAAAAGATACCGACTCCGATATTGAAGTAATTGATTTAAGATAAATTTCCCCTTTCCTAGACATAACATTTTAAATGTCTTTGTTTAAAAATTAAGTGCCAAGCACTAATTAATTGTGTACAATTTTGTTCTAAAGTATTGACTTTCATTAACTTAATCAAACAAAGAGGCCTGTTTAATTATTGTATAGCACTTAAAAGCAGAAAGCCAATGTATTTCCTTTTTTTAGAAATACATTGGCTTTTTTTGTTTCAAATAACGCATACTTTAACAAAAAAAAATGCTTTCTGTAGCAACACCTTACTATAAATAAAAAGGAGATTAACCTACTAGCTAATCTCCTTCACAACAAAAACAACAACAATGTCTATTTTATAATTTACTAAATTATTTTTCTTCATGATAGGCCTGTGAATCATCTATATCATTAACTTTATGATTCATTTTCCACAAACCTTTTGATAATTTAATGCCCTTTGACGGTTCACATGTAATAGAAAATTTTAACTTATTATTCACCTTCACAAATCGAATAATAGGTTTAGGTTCTTCTTTCTTATCCTTCACCTCATCACTACCATGATGATGATGATGATGGCAATTTCCCTCATCATGTGTATGCCCCTCCTCTTCTGCTTTGTGTTCATGCTCATGGGTATCTCCAGCATGAGCAATTGCTTTTTTCCCTGCTTCCTTATCTTCTTTTTGATGCTGCATATTAAACACATCCGAAAAAGTATGAACTACCTTCTTTAATTTTGCTCTAGTCTTTTTAGCGTCTTTCAAAGGATGATCTTCATGCTCATGTTCTTCTTCTAGCAACATATCTGTAAAAGTCATTACTTGTTTACCTGTACTTTCTGCCAATACCTCATCATATTTTTCATGACTTACATTGCCAATAAACAAAGCTTGATATTCATTAATATCCTTCTTTTCACTCCATGCTTCTACAGCAATCTTTTCCCCTTGTAATTCTAACTTTTTAGCAATCTTTTCCAGATTTTTTTTCACCACTTTATTCTCTCCTACAATACCAATTAAAAAACCATCTTGCTGTTTATCAGTCCATTCTACATATTGATTTAGAATATGATAAATATAAGCAGCCTTCATTTGGTCTTCCTTTGTATTTTTTTTGGAAGAATGTGTGTGTGAATGTGAATGCTCATGTTGTGCAAAAGAAGATTCAACAAAGAATAAGCAACACAAAAAAATGAGTAAGGGTAGTAGTAATTTCCGCTTCATTGTTGTGTTTCAGTTAATATTAGTTGTCTACGTTGTAAGTTCTTTGCAAAGTGGGCATAGTAATACTTGCAAAGTTCTACGTATAAAAACAACAAAAGTTACACAATGTTATAAAAAATGTACTTTTTTTAAGAAAACTTGATAATAGAATTTTAACTATGTAGGCTAGTATAAGCTTTTATCAAAATAAAGTTCACTAATTTTTACTGATATTACTCCATTTAAAAAGCTTATTTTTTTCAGCTCAAAAATAAACCAACAATATGTCAATCAAAAATTTACAATAGATAAAATAACAAACTAAATGCTATTAAGTATCTATACATAAGAATTGAGACAAGAAACTTGAGATAATTAATTCACTATTAATGATTTATGACAAGTTCAATGATTGTTTAAGTTTGTCCACTTACTTAACTGTTATTTTTAAAACAATTTAACACAACTTATTTTTGAGCAATCCCTCATAAAAAGGTAAATTTGCGCTGTTAAGACCTCTTTTAACAAAGGGGGTCACCAATCTTGAATTAGTACATTGTATAAAGACTAATTGCCACGCCATCTGCTTATAAGTTGCTTTCATTCAAAAAAGTACCTATACAAATGTTTCTTCTTATTATCAAGATAATTTTGTAGAAGTAAAATAGGATAAGAAAATTCTAAAAAATAGGGTGGTAATGAGTTAGTGAATAGTAGTAGTTAAAACTAATTGTTATACATTAAAATTACTTTTGCAATATAAGCAATTAATTTTAAATAGAATAGCATTTTTAGCTTTTTTTTTAAAAAAATCACCACATAGCTTGTTCCGGTTTAGATCATATAGTAATAAAAAAACTAACTAGGAACAAGCCACATCATAAATGACTATGAATAAATTTGATTTAATCGTTATAGGAAGCGGACCTGGAGGTTATGTTGCCGCCATTAGAGCTGCACAACTAAAGATGAAAGTAGCTGTTGTAGAGCGCGAAAGCTTAGGCGGCATTTGCTTAAATTGGGGCTGTATTCCCACAAAGGCATTGTTAAAAAGCGCGCAAGTTTTTGAATACATCCAACACGCTGCTGACTTCGGCATCAAAGTAGGAAGTGCTAAAGCGCAATTTCCAGAAATCATTAACCGAAGCCGAGGGGTAGCCAATGGAATGAGCAAAGGGATTCAGTTCTTATTTAGAAAAAATAAAATTACGGTCATCAACGGCACAGGACGTTTAGCAACTACCAATAAGGTAGAAGTGACGGATGCCGATGGCAAAAGAACGGAATATACGGCCGCCAATATCATTTTAGCAACGGGAGCGCGCTCTCGAACCCTGCCTAGCCTACCACAAGACGGCAAAAAAATCATTGGTTACCGAGAAGCAATGAGCCTACCCAAACAGCCCAAAAGAATGGTCATTATTGGGGCGGGAGCCATCGGTGTAGAGTTCGCCTATTTTTACAATGCCATTGGAACAGAAGTTACCCTTGTAGAATATCAACCGAGATTAGTACCTGTTGAAGATGAAGAAGTTTCCAAAGCACTAGAACGCCAGTATAAAAAAGCAGGGATTAAAGTATATACCAACACTGAAGCCAAAAACGTAGATACCAAAGGGCGAGGCTGCAAAGTAACGCTAGAATCTGCTAAAAAAGGTACGGTAGAAATTGATTGCGATGTGGTTTTATCGGCAGTTGGCTATACGCCAAATATCGAAAATATTGGATTGGAACTACTTGGCATTGAGCTAGAAAAACATCCAAGAACAGGTCAAGCGATTGCGGTAAAAGTAGATGATTTTTACCAAACCAGTGTTAAAGGAATTTATGCCATTGGTGACATTATTAAAGGGCCAGCACTGGCACATGTGGCATCGGCAGAGGGCATTATTTGTGTGGAAAAAATGGCAGGCCATGACCCTGAACCATTGGACTATAATAATATACCGGGCTGTACTTACTGTCAACCTGAAATCGCGTCGGTTGGCTATACTGAAGAGCAGGCCAAAGCGGAAGGTTTTGAGGTAAAAGTGGGCAAATTTCCATTTTCGGCATCGGGAAAAGCTAGTGCAGCAGGTCATAAAGCAGGTTTTGTAAAGGTGATTTTTGATGCGAAATATGGCGAATTTTTGGGCGCGCATATGATCGGGGCTAATGTAACAGAGATGATCGCCGAAGTCGTTGCTGCTCGAAAATTGGAGACTACCGGCCACGAAATCATCAAAACCGTACATCCGCACCCCACAATGTCAGAGGCAGTGATGGAAGCGGCTGCGGCAGCTTATGGGGAGGTAATACACCTATAATAATTACGAATTACGAATTAAGAATTTTTAATTATGTTTAGTAAAATCTAATTGGTATGTTTCAAATAACCAGTTTTTTATCTAACAGTTTGTGCTTATTTTAACAGCTCGTGGATTAGTGATTCGTTTTCAGACTTTTGATTTCTTTTTGAATGAATTCTGTACCAAATTTATTAAAAAATAAAAACTTTAAAACCTTATAACTTTGCCACCTTTCAAACCACTAAACTAACAACTGCCTATCAAAAAGACAACACAAATCGAATTTAATGCGGAGTTTCAGCAGGCGTATGACTTGATGGAAAACAGCGATGAACACCTATTTCTAACGGGAAAGGCAGGAACAGGTAAATCCACCTTACTCAATTACTTCCGTGAGACAACCAAAAAAAAGGTGGTTATCTTAGCTCCTACGGGCATCGCTGCGATTAATGTGAAGGGGCAAACCATACACTCCTTTTTTGGCTTCCCTCCTCACCCACTCCGCTCTGATCAGATTCGCAAACGCCGAAATCGCAAGCTATACGAAAATTTAGATACCATTATTATTGATGAGGTGTCAATGGTGCGCGCCGATTTACTGGATTCCATCAATCATTTTATGCGGATTAATGGTCAGTATCGCTACAAAGCTTTTGGCGGTGTACAGATGATTTTTATTGGCGACCTATTTCAACTGCCTCCCGTTATTTCCTCTGATGAAGAAAAGCGGCTGTTTGACTTTATGTATGATACGCCTTACTTTTTTAGCGCGCAGGCATTACATGGGCTAGATTTAAAATATATAGAATTACAAAAAGTATATCGTCAAAAAGATCGCTATTTTCTCAACCTGCTAGACAATGTACGGGTAAACACTGTAGACACCCATACCCTAAAATTATTAAACAATCAATGTCAGCCTTATTTTATCCCTGAGAGCGATGATTTTTACATTAATCTTTGTTCTACAAATTATATTGCAGATAGAATTAATCGAGGTAAATTACAACAACTAAAAACGCCTGTTTACCAATATCAAGGCGAAATAACGGGCGATTTCAATCGAAAATGGCTGCCAAATAGCGAATTATTGTCCTTTAAAGTGGGCGCGCAGGTGATGTTTGTTAGAAATGACCCCGATGGGCATTGGGTGAATGGCACATTGGGACGCATACATCAATTGGCGGAAGAAAGCATTACAGTAGCCATTACAACGGAAGACGGCGAGGAGCAACATCATACTGTAGTGCAGGATACTTGGGAAATAAGAAAATACATTTACAATGAAGAAAAAAAATCTATAGATGTAGAAGTCATAGGTAGTTTTACGCAATACCCTGTTAAATTGGCGTGGGCGATTACGATTCACAAAAGTCAGGGCAAGACCTTTGATAAGGTGATCATTAATTTGGGTAGCGGTGCTTTTGCCCCCGGACAGGTGTATGTTGCCCTTAGCCGATGTACGACTTTGGAGGGGATTATTTTACGGCAACGGCTTAGGTATCGCGATATTTTTGTGGATGAGCGTATTGTTCATTTTTCTAGGGGGCTTGGGTAAGGAAAGGAGGAATTATACTAAAAACAGGATAAAAGCAAAAGTTGTTAAATTTTTTATTTGTTTTAATCAGTGTAGCCAGAGGCTACGAATTTAATTCGGAACGAGGCAAAGCCTCATACCTGTTAAGTTACAGGGGCGAGGTTCTACCTCGCGCCAAACCAAACATATAGGCTTTGTCTATAAAAAATTACATATTTCACTACCCAAACACTCAGAAATACATAAAGATTAAAATGTTTTTTTCTTTCTTTTACATAGGGTTGTTATTTTTTTTGTACAAAGCTCAGCTTTTTCCTCACCGAACTACCAACTACCTCTCCCCCCCTATTCACTTTCCCATAATCCAAACACCACAATCTATAAAAATTTTTCTTACTTTTGTTGACCTATTCAAAGAGACGTAATATTTTACTATTTTCTCCTCATTTTTCCTTTTCAAAAAACAAAAAATCTATCAATTATGGATATGAAATATAGACGTTTAGGCAGTTCGGGCTTGCAGGTGAGTGCTTTATCTTTTGGGGCTTGGCTCACTTTTGGCAAGCAAATTGGCGATAATACAGCCGAAGAATTGATGACAGTTGCTTATGATAATGGCGTTAACTTTTTTGATAATGCTGAAATTTATTCTCGCGGCGAGGCGGAGCGTGTCATGGGTAAAATTTTAAAGAAAAAAGGCTGGGATAGAACGAGTTATGTGGTGTCTAGCAAAGCTTATTTTGGGGACGGCCGCCGCAAACCAAATCAAACAGGGCTTAGTCGAAAGCACTTATTCGAGGCTTGTCACGATGCTTTGAAACGCTTTCAATTGGACTATTTGGATTTGTTTTTCTGCCATCGCCCTGATAGAAATACGCCGATTGAGGAAACCGTTTGGGCAATGAATTTGCTCATTCAGCAAGGCAAAATTTTGTATTGGGGTACTTCTGAATGGAGTGCGCGCGACTTAACGGAAGCCTATTTAGTGGCGGAAAAAAATAATTTAATCGGGCCGACAATGGAGCAACCGCAGTATAATATGCTGCACCGTGAGCGTTTTGAAGTGGAATATGCTCCTTTGTACCAAAAATACGGCTTAGGTACCACCATTTGGTCGCCGCTTGGTTCGGGCTTATTGACAGGAAAGTATAATGATGGTATTCCCGAAGGTACGCGCCTAACGATTGAGGGCATGGACTGGTTAAAAGACCGAGTATTGGTGGAAGAAAGGTTGGAAATTGTGCGAAAATTAACCGCTTTTGCCAAGGAATTAGGTACAACTATGCCTTTGCTTGCTTTGGCTTGGTGCTTAAAAAATGAGAATGTGAGTACGGTCATTACAGGCGCATCAAAAGTTGCTCATTTACAAGAAAATCTGAAAGCATTTGAAGCAGTTGCCTTGCTTACTGATGAGGCAATGGCACACATCGAAGGAATTTTGAATAATAAACCTACTTTCCCAGCTTGGGGATGGGTGTGATTTGAATTACGAATTACGAATTTAAAATAATTACAAATATTATTTACGAAAAATGGGATAGTAATTTTTTAGTTGTAAAATATACTTGCATCATGTTTTTTATGAAAACTCAAAACTTGCAAGCTGAAACTCACAATTAAAAAAATGCTATCCCATCTTATATCTCACGTCTCCTATCTCCAACCTACCTTCCTCTTTTGCGAGATTTTTTGCGCTTTGTTTTGGTTCTAGTCCTTGTTTTATTTGTCGATTTTTGCTTTTTATACAACTTAATGTTTTGATTGGTCAATTTGATGTTTTGATTACAATTTTTCAAGGCTTTTTTGGCTTGACTACTGGTGCCTTTACTTAAAAACTTTTTAGCAATATTTAAATTTTTCAATATTTTATTAAATAAAGGCATCAATTGACTATCTGGTGAACCTTTGATTTTACTGCTTAGTGCAGTTGCATAATTGAGGTAACCGTAACCCTGCGCTTCTTGGTAATTAGGTTGAGATGGGTCTAAATAGCGCGCGCCTTTTTGTTGCATTTTAATCACTTTTTTACGCCGTTCAATTAACTCATCAGCAGATAATTGTGCTTTTCTTCGAGTGGCTTCTTGGGTTAAATGATTGGCATAATTTAGGTAGGCAGCCCCTAGTCGTTCTCTATTTTTTTTGTTAAATTGATAAGCATTTTCCGCACTTTGCAAAGCGCGCTCCTGCGGTGAGAGACGTTCTAATTTGGCAAGAATATCTTTATAGTCCATGCGTTTATCATCCGTACAAGGCTGTTGCAATCGCTTTTGAATTGTTTTTTCATCCTTTTTAAAAGTAGCAAAAGAAATCGGGCAGTCTAATAATTGCCAAGCAGGATCGCTGGGTAAATGTCGCAAAATAAACGTTTTTGGATTGCTTAAAAAGAAAGCATTGGAGAATTTTTTGCGAAAAGTTTGCCCATTATGCAAAGTACCAACTCCCCAAGTTGGGTCTAATAAATACCAATTTCCTTCAATAAAAACGACATTCCACGCATGATTTGGCGTATTGCGAACTTCATCTGTAAAATTGTTTTTACTATAACCCGAAATCATACGGCTCTTAATGCCTACCGACTGACAAAGTGCGTTAAACACTTCGGAATAGCCTTGACAAACCGCTTTTCTGCGTTTCAATGTTTGCTGAATACGGGCTGCTAGTTCTCGCTCCGCATTTTCTACCCGCCGCAATTCATCCAGATTTAAGGAGTTCAACAAAGCCACATCATAATCAATATTGTGGGTGAGCCAGACGTAAAAGCTTCGCACTCTCTGAAAGTCGCTTTTAGCAGGTTTCGTTAGATAAGTAGCTAGTTTACCTACAGATTGCGTTACAGATTTGGGAGCTGATTTAGCATGGGCATCAATCGCTTGATAATTGTTTTTTGACAATCGACTTTTTTGTGCAAAAGATTGATTAACAATGCTAAATAAAACAGAAATAATTAATAATAATTGGCAAGTAGTCCTTGCATTTTTCATAGACAAAGTATTTTAGGGTTTAAATAAAGTTTGGGTTAGGATTGGACTTTTGGATGTTAGCGATCAGAAATTAGAGTTCAGAATAGTAAAACGAGATACATAATTTCTAATTCGTAATTCATAATTTCTAATTCGTAATTATTTATCTCCGTTTGTTTGTTGCTCTAACTGCTTGATTTTTCTATCTAAATGTATGAGATACAGCACCAAACCAATAAATACAATTAGTATAACGGCAACAACAACATATATCTTGCCTGATTGCCGCATAACATCTGCCATTTCTGCACCATTTGTTTGCGCCAATACCGTAACTGTACCCAAAATTTGAAGGAATAATAAGTAAATACTTCTGGACAATAGCTTAGAAAACATGTTTTTTAGAAATTTCATTTTATAAATGATTAAATAAGAAAAAGAGTAGCAAATATACCCATAAAATATCTACAAAATGCCAGTAAATCGCTATCATTTCTAATTTCATTTTTTGTGATGGGTTGGTATAGTACAATAATTCGCTAACAGGATCGCGCAATTGCTGCCTCGTTTTCCAATATACATACCCCAACACCAATAAACCTGCCAATACGTGTGCCGCATGAAGCCCCGAAATAAGGTATAAATACGAGCCATCGGGTTTGCCATTTAGGTAAATACCTTGTGCGTAAAGACTATACCAGCCCCATAGTTGCAAGCCTACAAACAGCAGACTTAGCACAAAGGAAGCAAACAGTAATTGTTGAAGGCGTTGGCTTTTGTCGGCAATATAGGCTTTGACGCTGTGATGGATCGTAAAACTACTGCCCACCAAAACAACGGTACTTATTAAAAATACTTTTGGGAAACGAAATTTTGACCAATGCCAATTGGGTTCTGAAAATAAGTAGGCGGCGGTCAACCCAAAAAATAGGACGGTAATGCTCCCCAAAGCAAAATACAACATCATTCGGTGCGGATGTAGTTGAAATAGCGGTGATTCTTGGACTATAGTCGTGTTAACTTGCTGATTTTGTGTGCGTTTTCGGCTCATATTGTGAATTAATTAAAATAATAGCTGTATGGGAAACGTAACATGTTATGGCTTTTTCTTTTTGAGACGTAACATGCCTTCTCTACGCAACAACAAAAGTAAAATTTGGTTTGTAAATATTGCTTTAGCTTTGTTAAACAAATAAAAATTCATTTCAAAAAAGGCACTTTTTCACACTTATTATTCATGGGCTATATGTAGTAGCTTTTGGCTAAATTGCTGTGTACCTAAATGAAGATGAACAACATAAATACCACTAGGCAAATCTCTTATATCATACTGATAATCAAATATTTGTGAATTTGTAGTAGTCTGTGAATAAGTTTTTACTAATTTACCCGATAAATCAAAAATAGACAATGTAAAAGGTTCAGCTTTGGCGGTTTCTAAATGCAGATTTAGTGTTTGAGTTGTATTTTGGTAAATGGAAATGTTGGCAGAAGTTACTGTTTCGATTACATTTGTGATGCTCCCTTCGATGGTTAGACTAAGGACTTCTTGACACTGATAAACATTCGTTACTGTTACAGTGTAGGTGCCTGCTGTTAAATTTTCTGCGCGCGCTCCTGTTTGCCCATCGCTCCATTCATAGCTCAAAGGTTCTAAGGGATTGTTTATAAAAATTTGAGCACTCCCATTACTTGCTCCGTCTGTTTCGGGATTGCTTTCTATAGTATAGTCCAAACCTTCTGGTTGTGGCAGGTGAATTTGTATAACATCGTTTTGTCCTTCGGAATTGGTGAGGGTCAGTGTATAATCTCCACCAGAAATATTGTTAATTGTTGTGCTTGTCTCTCCCGTTGACCATTGATAAACGAGGGTTTCATTACTAGTATTTGTCACCTGAATGTTGCCATCTTCAGCAGCAAAGCAACTAGGTGGTTGCCGTTCTATTTGAATTGTCCCAAATATTGTTCCTTGTAACAGTACATTACTACCGCGATTCATTCCTAGTTTTTCCACTCCTCTATAAGCTTGAAATATTTCTTTGGTACTAGTGTCTTGAATAAAAACAATACTCCGTAGATTTTCCGCACTTACATATTCAGGAATCACATAGTTAAATGAAAAGTGTTGCATCCCTCCTTCTGATTCACTTTCTAAATCAAATTTATTTTCATTACTAAAAATATCTCTTACTGTATAAAAAAACTCTTGCAAGCCATTATTCCCGGGTTGTTCTGCCGCATTTTCATAGTTAATTTGTGTTTCAACAATGGCAACAAACAGTTTTAAATCTTCCATTTGTTGACTAATCTGTTGCTTTAAGTAAATATCAATAACTACTTCATTATCATTTATTAAAAATTCATTACTTAAAATATTAAATGAAGCTTTTTTTTCGGAAAATGATTGAATATGCGTTTGTTGAAATCGCCCTGTAAAATCATCAAATAAGCCTCCTTCGGCAACTAGATGTGGTGTCCCTTGAATGGTATAAAAGTCAACACGTGCATCTACAGTTCCTTTACTTTGCTCATACATTAAATCGTAGCCCGGAAAGTTGGTGTGATAATTTAGCGGAGCTAATCTATATAAATTACTTCCAATAATTGAGTTAAATGCCACATCAACAGTTGCACAATTGACACATGAGGCATTGCTAAAATTTTCTACCAATACCATTCTTTCCGATAAAGTATTGGCCACTGTCAGCGTTTTTTGCCAAGAATTATTGTCTACCTCCTCATCCATTTGTCCATTTACATTATCTATCCAAAGATGCATTTCCTGTGTTCCTAAATCTGGGAGCCACTGTTCTGTTAGTTGGAAATTGTAGTTAGAAAAAGGGGGAATTTCTATATTGGAAAAAGTTTGCGTTTGGGGCATATCCTCATTAATTTTCCAATGTAGGTCAAATTGAGTAATTGTTTCAGTACCTGCATTGCGAAGCGTGCCTGTAATATTCTGGGGCTGTTTTAATATATTTTCCTGAAAATCAACGTTTAACAAAATAGCATCTATCGCAGCAGGCGCAATAGCAACAAAACTAGTTGCTTCATCTAATTGAAATTCTGCACGCTCTACAATGACCAAACCGTACATTTCCAATTTATACGCCCCGTCATTATTAAAGCAACAAGTAATGGTAAAGGTCAAATTTGCACCCACTGGAACGCATATTTTTTCCACATAAGTATTATTATTTCCATACCATTGATTTGCGCCATAAATTTCCCCTGTATCATCATCTACAAGTGTCCAGCGAGTATCGCCTCCAAAATTACCTATTTCTAAAGTTAAAGTTACTTCTACGTCTTCTGCAGTTTCGCACTGTGCCCATAAAGTAGTTTGAATAGCCAAACTTAAGAGGAGCGTTAATAAAATTGTTTTCATGTTTTTTTATTTTAGGAGTTAGTGAATAGAAATTAGTGATCAGAAATTGTGTCTTATATCCATCTTTTCAACAAATTACAACATCACTAAGATTCTAAGGGTATTAGATTTGACAAATCAAGCATTATTTCCGTTCTTATGCACTGCATTTTAAATTCCATTATTCAACAATATGTCCATTATCACCCGTTTTCTTCACCAATTTCGACAACAATTCCGACAACCTTCCAATAAACGCTATTTATTACGCGGTTCTATAGCTGCTTTTCTTATTCAAATGGCAGGTTTGGGCTTCGGTTTTATTAGCAGTTGGTTATTAGCGCGCCTATTAGGGGCAGATGGCTATGGTACTTATGTTTATATATTTGCTTGGATTGGCTTGTTGAGTAGCTTTTGTACATGGGGTTTTGATAGTTTATTGGTTCGGGAAATGGCAGTTTTTCGGCAAAAAAAACAGTTAGCTGCTCAAAAAGGCATTTTTCAACTAGCAAATTTCGTAGTCATCTGCTGTAGTTTTTTACTGACCATTGCTTTGCATTTTTTTATAGAATGTTTTTTTACAACAACTTTCTCCTCCCCTAGTTTGAATCAATTTATTACTGCAAATCAAAATTATCAAGCCCTTTTTCAATGGGCAATATGGACGATTCCATTGTTGGCATTATTGCGAATTTGGCAAGCAAGTTTGCGCGGATACCAACAAATTACTCATAGCCAACTACCTGAATTATTGGTCAAACCACTTCTATTTTTACTTTCAGTAATCTTATTTTATTA
This sequence comes from Bacteroidota bacterium, assembly GCA_020631155.1. Taxonomy (GTDB): domain Bacteria; phylum Bacteroidota; class Bacteroidia; order Chitinophagales; family UBA2359; genus JAHDHV01. The sequence goes on from JAHDHV010000018.1 coordinate 22,831, forward strand.
TCTGATTAACAAGCATTTAGCAACCATAACTGCAATTCAAATAAACATTTTCTCTCTTATTATTACAGCAGTAGTTTGTGGCTATTTTATTTACCAAAAAATATATCCTCATCTATACAAACAACAAAGCACTTATCAGTCCAAAATTTGGCTTAAAAGTGCGTTTTCCTTTTTGATGATTAGTTTAATCAGTTTGTTGAATGTGCGCGCCGATGTACTGATGTTGGGAACTTTGGCTGAAGCAGAAGCGGTAGGAATGTACAATATTGCAGCGCGCTTATCGGAGTTGTTAAAATTATTATTGGTGGTTGTCAATATTGTTTTCTCCCCATTAATTGCTAATCTTTATAGTAGTGGAAAAATAGTTGAATTGCAAAAAATGGTCAGTCAAGTAACTCGTACTGTTTTTGTTCTAGCAATGCCTTTAGCCCTACTTTTGGTCGTTTTTAGTGGCACTATTCTGCGTTTTTTTGGCGATGATTTTGTTTATGCCCAAACTGCTCTATTCCTTTTATGCATTGGACAATTATTTAACATTGCTTGTGGTTCGGTAGGTAATTTACTTTTGATGACAGGTTATGAGCGATTGGCATTTATTGGTTTAAGCATTAGCACACTTGTAAATATTTTATTAAACGCACTATTGATTCCCTCCTATGGACTAAATGGGGCTGCTGCGGCAACGATGGTCAGTTTAATAATTTGGAACAGCATTTTATGGGTAATGGTGTGGAGAAAATTAAAGATTAATGCGGCGGTTTTGGGTTTCTCGAACGGAAAAGGGAAAAAGGACAATTGAAAATGGTTCTAACAATGGAAAATTGCTTTTTGAGTGGAAAAATGAAGGTGGATTGAGTAAAAAACTCCACTTAAAAACTTGCATAACTTCATACCTTACAACTTTCAAACAACGGTATGTTTCATTTTCTTGCTAACACTTTGTTTCTAAAATTGCTATTTAGATATTTAGCTTTTTAGCTGTTAGAAATTAGCGATCAGAAGTTAGTAAAAAAAGTACTGTAGAATAATTAAACAGGTCTCTTTGTTTGATTAAAAAAATGAAAGTCAATATGTAATAAGCTTTTGATTTTTATAGTATTATAACGGCTAAAGCCTTCGTTACAGAAAACATCCAAAAAGAAATCAATCAGTAAAAAACGTCCAAACATGAATCACTGATCTACAAATCACGAATCCACAAACTGTCAAAGTAGTGCAAACTGTTTGGTTGCAAAGTACGATATTTGAAACATACCCAAATAACGAAATAGGGTATACCAAAAAAGCCCTCAATCATAAACTGATTGAGGGCTTTGTATTGTAATATATCTAAACAGATTTAGATTTAAATTCTTCTTGTCTTAAGCTCAAATAAATTGAGTATGGTAGTAATTAGTGGCTAACGCCTAAAGCTTTCAAAGTTTCGATGTTCAAGTTACCAGCAGGTAAACCATTTTCGTTTTGGAAGCTTTTCAATGCATTGCTAGTAGCAGTATCCATAGCGTTAGTAATAGCAACATTGTAACCTCTAGCGTTTAAAGCTTGTTGGATTTCAGCAACTTTAGAAGCAGTAACTTTAGCATTACATAAAACTTCTACCCAATCAGTGAAACCACCAGTTCTAACTAATTTCTTAGTAGTAATAGTGCTATACTCAGCAGGAACTTCTACGTCACGAGTTGTAGCAGGAGACTGTAATTTTTGTCTTCTTACATTTCTGTACTCAGCAGGAACTTCTCTTTCTCTAGTTTGAGCAGGGCTTTGAGTTACCGCTCTTGTGATAGTTTTGTACTCAGCTGGGATAGGAATGCTTCTTGTAGTAGCAGGTGCTTTTAATACTTGCTTAGTAACTGTTTTGTACTGAGCAGGAACCTCAGTTAAACACCATACTTTACAATCTTCTGGGTTAGCAGATAAACAGCTTCTGCTCGCTCTACCTTTTGTCCATTTTGTAGAAGCAGGAGCAACTAATACTTGCTCAGTAACAGTTTCGTATACAGGTGGTACATACTCTAAACGCTCAGATGGCTCTTTAACCATGATTTGCTCAGTTTGAGTAGTGAAACTAGCAGGAACTACCTCTAATACTCTGTAAGCTTCTTTTACAACTACTTGCTCTTCATCAGTAGTATAAACTGCAGGAACAACTTCAATTCTAGTTGAAGCTTCTTTTAAAAGAATTTGTTCAGTAACAGTCTCATACTGATCTGGAATTAAACATTTAGCATAGCATTTGCCAGAAACTGCATTAGGTGGTAAATCGCCTGACACTTGTGCAAACGAATACGTGCTTACTGCCACGCAAATTAGAGCTAAAAGTAAACTTCTTAAATTTCTCATAATGCCCAAATTTTAATCTGTTAGCTAAATTGTTAGCTAATTTTAATACTTTTTAGGTTATTAAATAAAAGAACTAATTTTATTGTTGATGAGATGAATCTCCATGCAAATATAGAGATTTATTCTAACAATGTAATCATTTTAGAGGAAATAAATCTTGCTAAAGTTACAAAAATAACATTATTTGTTCCTTAGCATCCGCTAATGTAGTGAATAATCTGTTTTTACCCAAATCTTACTTTTTTTTATCGCATTTTTTTCTTGAAAAATTATCCACTAGACCTTAAACTTGTAGCCTTTTGTTATTTTGGCTAAAGGATAGTTTTCATAGCAGTATATTTGTCAAAATAATGACATAACTAATCCATTGTATATTATATTTTTTTTTTCATCTGCCATGTTTTTTTACTAATTATGACATTATTATTAAACAAAAAGCCCTCAGTTTTTATAAAAACTGAGGGCTTTCTAATAAAAAACTCATATATCAACTAAAGGTTGTTATAAACTAATTCAAAAGAAAAAGAATTAGTGGCTAACACCTAAAGCTTTCAAAGTATCAATATTCAAGTTACCTGTTGGTAAGTTATTGTCATTTTGGAAGCTGTTTAAAGCACTGCTAGTAGCTGTGTCCATTCTGTTTGTAACAGAAACACTGTAACCTCTAGCGTTCAAAGCTTGTTGAATCTCAGCAATTTTAGAAGCAGTAATTTTAGCATTACATAATACTTCTACCCAATCAGTGAAACCACCAGTTCTAACTAATTTCTTAGTAGTAATAGTGCTGTACTCTGCAGGAACTTCTACTTCACGAGTGGTAGCAGGAGTTTGCAATACTTGCTTAGTAACTGTTCTGTAATCAGCAGGAATTTCACGCTCACGAGTTGTTGCTGGGTTTTGAGTTACCGCTCTTGTAATGGTTTTGTACTCAGCTGGAATTGGAACGCTTCTGGTAGTTGCAGGAGAAGCCAATACTTGCTTAGTAACTGTTTTGTACTGAGCAGCAACCTCAGTTAAACACCATACTTTACAATCTTCTGGATTAGCAGATAAACAGTTTCTTGTAGCTCTACCTTTTGTCCATTTTGTAGATGCAGGTGCTACCAATACTTGCTCTGTAACTGTTTGATATACAGGTGGTACATACTCTAAACGCTCAGATGGCTCTTTAACCATAAGTTGCTCGCTTTGAGTAGTGAAAGAAGCAGGAACTACCTCTAATACTCTGTAAGGTTCTTTTACTAATACTTGCTCAGAAACGGTTTCGTAAACAGCAGGAACTACTTCAATTCTAGCAGAAGCTTCTTTTAAAAGAATTTGCTCTGTAACTGTTTCATACTGATCAGGTATTAGACATTTAGCGTAGCATTTGCCAGAAACTGCATTTGGTGGCAAATCGCCAGAAATTTGTGCAGTTGCATAGTTGCCTGCCAATACCCAAACTGCCATACAAGTTAGGGTAAGTAGTAATCTCTTAAAATTTCTCATAACTTTAAAAAAATTTTGAAATTGTTAAAACAATAATAGCTAAACAATACTTAGAATGTCAAATTTTCTGTGTGTAAGACAAAATTAATTAATTCTTATTATTATACCCAATAAAAGGGGTTTTTTTTCAGCATAAAATAAAAAGTTCACAGTAAACCTAAAGAATAACTTAGAGATATTTAAGTGCTTAGAAAAGGCATTTCTTATAATATTGTAGCTGCCTAATCTTTTACCAAAAAGTGTTCCAAAACTTTTTTAACCCTCTTTTTATTACTCTACAAGCACTCTAAACCCTTGGTTTTATTGACTTAATCTATAACTTTTTAGTCATTTTCAAACAATGCTATATGCTATTTTTTCCTAAGTGATGTCTTGTACAATTTGTTGACGGGATGTGAGAGAAAGGGGAAATGCAATTATATAACATGGTAAAAAATTTGACAAGCAAGCCTAAAAGCTTGATGAATACTTTTTTTACCAAAGCTAAACTTATGACCTAGCAAAAAAGTTGTAAGTCACTTTTTCTTTTAAAGTATATTGCCTAAACTTAGTTTTTTTCAAAAATAACAGCTAATAAACGCTCTAATCAACAGATTACACACTCAAAATAAACAAATGCTTTTTACAAGTTTTGGACTTTTGGACTTTTAGACTTTTAGCTGTTTAGCTATTTAGCTATTTAGCTGTTTGAAATTAGTTAAAATACATCACTTTTTGATTTTCCTAATGGATATAAGCTTTTGATTTTTATAATATTATGAAGGCTAAAGCCTTTTTTACAGAAAACATCCAAAAAGAAATCAATCAGTAAAAAACGTCCAAAAACGAATCACTGATCTACGACCTATCAAAGTAAGCGCAAACTGTTTCATTGAAAAATATGGTATTTGAAATATACCGAATCACCAAAAGATAGACCACCTCTAAAAAAAAGAGACCATTTGGACCGTTGCTGGGCCAAATGGTCTCTCTCCTTGATATCAGACTTACTTTTAGTTGATGTAATTAATTTCAGTAATTATATTTAGGTAGTTTAAAAAGTTGATAAGTTAATGTTTTGTTTACAATATCATTTATAATAAGGCAATAGCCTGTTATTTGTATACTATCATACTAATAATCAGCTCGACCGCTACCAACTCTACGTGGTTCAGGTGGGCTTTGGTAAGTACTCGGTTTAGGCGTTGTACGATTATAGTGTTGTTGAGTACTTGTGTTGGTTCGCACACCTGTTTTATAGGTAGGCTGTGTTGTAGTAGTTTTATGGCTAGGTTGAACGGGCTGCTGCGTTTTGGCCACCCTCTGTTGGGAAGATGTAGCAGATTGTGTTCGCTGTTGAGTTCTAGCCATCTGCCGTTGTCTTGGTACAGATTGCGTTCGCCAATCAATAGGAGATTTATAAATTTGACGGAATAGGTTCCAGTCTACATATTTATAATAATCTTCTCCAAAAAATTTGAGCAACATATCCATACGGGCAGGATTTTGGAAACCAGCTACGGGCTGTGGATTATTTAAATTCTCATCTAAGAATACCACAGATGGGTAGCTCAAGCGTCCGCGTGTGAGATAAATGGCCAATTCGTGAACCCCTCTACCTTTTCTTCCTTCACCGGGTCTGAAAATATAATTTTGTCCCTTAAAATAAACAGATTGGGACATTTCTGCATCAATTTTCACTGGATAAAACTTATCATTAATATAGTTAGCGATGTAAGGATTGTTAAAGGTGAATTTCTCCATCTTTTTGCACCAAGTACACCAATCTGTGTAAATGTCAACAAATATTTTTTTAGGGTGAATCTTACTTTGTGCCATAGCCTCTTCCAACGTTAACCACCGAACTTCTGACTGATTAGGTAATGTGAAAGACATCATTAGACAACCAACCACCAATAACAAGGAAAGTAAACCTCTCATGAGTGTAATTTTTAGTGTTAAAAAAATGTAGTGAAGACCAATAGTAAGTTTTGATTTAGGTAAAGTTCGTTAAAAATAATGAAAAAGCAAAAAACGTATGCTACATTTGTCCTTATTCACTGTTTTTTTTTAATCCGTTGATGTTCTATGTACCGTATAACGAATTTTCGTGCCAAAGTCAAAAACTTGTTTTTTAGTATACTAACATTACGTTACTAACAGTAAAACAAAAACAAAAGAACACATAAACTTCTAATTAACAATTAATTAAAAAATAAAAAAACCACAATTCTTTTTTTTTCTTACAAGTTTATGTTAAAATTTATCCCTAAACTTCTTTAATTGTAATAAATGCCAATTAAACCCTTTATTTTCTTACATTACTTAACAGATAAACAGCTAATAATCAAAACTTTATAGCCATTATATAGAAGTATATTTTAAGCTTTTTTCGTTTTTTTTACCTAATTGACAACAGTTCCATTAGACAATCGTTTAATTTATTTCGTTTATCAGGGTACTTCAATTAATTTTAACATTGTATCTACTTTTTACTTTACTCTGATTTATAGGTTTCAATAAACAGCTAAAAAAAAAGGAATTAACCCTTAATTGAGTTAATTCCTTTTTTTACTTGGTAAATTATAAACACTTTTTCTTTGTAAGAAAAGCGTAATTTAACAGTCTGTTAAGTGCCAAGCTTATTGGACTGTATAAAGTTCTATCTAAAGCATTGATACTCATTTTTTTAGCCAAAAAAAGTGTCGCTTTATTCTATATAATTAAACTACCTATGAAATAAATCTACAAATACTAATATTACTCACCCGAAGCAGGCAATAGCCAAGGAAACTTAGGCTTCTCCTTCTTTTTTTCCTCTTTTACTGCTTCTTTTTCTGTAGTAGTTGTTTTTGGTTGTTTATTATCCTCTGTTTTTTCTTTTTCCTTAGTTTCTTTTTCTTCTACTGCCTTAGTTTTTTTCTCTACTTTCTCTTCTTTGGCTGCCTCTTTTCCTTTTTTGGCTTCTTTTTTAGCTTCTTTCTTTGCTTCCTTTTTAGCCTTCTTTTCAGCTTTTTTCTTAGCTTTTTCTTCCTTTTTAAGTTCTGATTCCGTTTTTTCCACTTTTTCTTTATCAACCGTTTTCTCGTCAACAGCTTTGGCAGCCTTTGCTGGTGAAGTTGTTGTTTTAGGTGTTTTGGCAGGTAAAGCTGTAGTGGTGGTAGTTGTTGATGTTACGCCAACTTTTTCAACCTTTTTCTGATTAAGGCTAGTAGGTGTTTTTGTTGGAGCAATACCTTGTCCTACAATTGTGCCTGTTGGTGGAGTTGTTGTTTTAGGTGTTGTCGTTTTTGCATTAGCAATTGCTCTTTGCTCTGCTTTTCTCTCTTGTTTTTTAGTTTTGTACAATTGTCTGAACAAATTCCAATCTACATACTTATAATAATCTTCCCCAAAGTATCTTAGCAATTGATCCATGCTTTGGGGGCTGCGATAGCCAGATATAGGTTGAGGATTACTCATCTTTTCATCTAAAAATACAACAGCAGGATATTTCAAACGGCCGCGTGTTAGATAAATAGCAATTTCGTGTACCCCTCTACCTTTAGAACCCTCATTGGCTCTAAAAATATATTGATTATTTTTAAAATAGATGGAGCGTCTTGTTTCTGCATCTAATTTTACAGGGTAGAAATTTTTATTGATATACACTGCAATATCAGGATCGGAAAGGGTTGCTTTTTCCATTTTTTTGCACAATACACACCAATCGGTGTAAATGTCTACAAAAATTTTCTTTGGAGCGACTCTGTTTTTGGCAACAGCCTGCTCCATAGTTAACCAATTGATGGTTCGCAACTCATCATCACCTGATGTGCCATCATTATTATTATTATTGCATAGAGAAGCACTAACTTGTAGTGGAGCAAGGGATAATATACATACAGTAGCCAACAACAAAAGTAAGAAATTCTTCATAAGTACTGTCTATTTTTGCATTTGTAGATTTGTTACTTAACTATTAATAGGATAAACTAAGGGGGAGTTCTAAAAAGTCGCAAGTTAATTATTTTTTTGAATAATTGTAGCACAGATATTAATTAACTTTTCAAAATCATGTCATAAATAATGAATAAAGTTGTGATAGCTATAACGGGAGCGAGTGGCTCTATCTATGCTAAAGTACTATTGGACAGCTTTTTACAAATTCAAGATCAGTTTATGGATTTGGGGATCGTCATGTCTGATAATGCTAAGGGAGTATGGCAGTACGAACTTGGCGAGGCAAGTTACAAAAAATATCCGTTTCCCTTTTACAAAAAAAACAATTTTTATGTCCCCTTTGCGTCAGGTTCCGCACAATACAATATTATGATAGTTTGTCCTTGTTCTATGGGCACGATGAGTCGCATTGCTCACGGCATCTCCAACGATTTGATTACACGCGCCGCAGATGTGATGCTTAAAGAGCGTAGAAAGCTTATTTTAGTCATTCGCGATACCCCGTATAGTCTCATTCACATCAATAATATGAAAATTATTACAGAGGCTGGTGGAATTATTTGTCCTGCTACGCCCTCTTTTTATAGCAAACCGCAAAACTTTGAAGAACTCGCCGCTACAGTTGTACATCGCGCCCTTGACTTAGCAGGTTTCCAGTTTCCCAAATCCTATCGTTGGAAGGAAGATAAATCCTAATGTGTTGTTCTTTTGAATGACATAGCTACTGCACAGGTTTAATATCTCCCAAAATTTGACGGGAATGGTACGTGGATTTTTAGATTTTTGGCTGTTAGAAATTAGTGAATAGATTTTTGCTTTTAAAAAAAAAGCAATATATTTCCGTAATTCGTAATTCGTAATTCGTAATTCGTAATTAAATTACACTCCTACTTCTTCGCCATACAATTTGGTGCGTTGTGTTTTGATTTTCTCTGAAGCCAAATATTCTTCAAAACTCAACAGACTGTCTATCATTCCGTTGGGTGTCAATTCAATGATGCGATTGCAGACAGTTTGCATTAGGGCGTGATCGTGAGTAGATAAAATTAAATTGCCTTTGAACTCTTTCAATCCATTGTTCAACACTGTGATAGATTCCAAATCAAGGTGATTCGTTGGCTCGTCTAATAATAAAAAATTGGGATGCCGCAGCATAGACTTTGCCAACATGCAGCGCACTTTTTCGCCACCAGATAAAACGCTAGATTGTTTGTAGACCTCCTCTCCCGAAAATAACATTCGTCCCAAAAAGCCGCGAATAAACTGCTCATCTTTTTCTTGAGAAAATTGTCGCAACCAATTGATTAAATCCAAATCGTTGACATCAGAAAAGAACGCTTCATTTTCATTGGGTAAATATTCATGGGTAATGGTTTGCCCAAATTCTACGATGCCTGAGGTTGGCTGTATTTTTCCTGCTAAAACTTCAAAAAAAGCAGTCAAAGCACCTGAATCGTGACTTACCAAACCTATTTTTTCATTGTGATTGATGGTAAATTCTACATTACTGAATAATAAATCGCCATTATCATTGCGGTAACTAAGGTCTTTTACGGTTAAAATTTGCCCACCCGGAGAGCGTTCAGGTTTGAAGTGAATAAAAGGATATTTTCGGCTAGATGGGCGGATTTCTTCCAATTTTAATTTTTCCAAAGCTTTTTTACGGCTGGTTGCTTGCTTTGATTTAGAAGCATTGGCACTAAAGCGCGCAATAAACTCCATTAATTCTTTTCGTTTATTTTCAATTTTCTTGTTCTTATTTGCCATCTGTTTGGCCATCAACTGACTGGTTTCGTACCAGAAAGTATAATTTCCTGTAAAAATCCGTATTTGCTTATAATCAATATCTGTAACATGAGTACAAACCATATCCAGAAAATAACGGTCGTGCGATACCACTATAACCGTATTTTTAAAATCGGCTAAAAAATCGGCTAACCAAGTAATAGTTTGAGCATCAATATCATTGGTAGGCTCATCTAGCAGCAAAATATCGGGATTGCCAAATAGGGCTTGCGCCAATAGCACTTTTACTTTTTCTGAACCTGTCAAATCTTTCATCAATTGATGGTGCAAATGCTCTTTTACCCCTAAATTGCTTAATAATTCTGCGGCATCACTTTCCGCTGTCCAGCCGCCCATTTCGCCAAACTCATTTTCTAGCTCTGCCGCACGAAGTCCGTCCTCATCTGTTGCATCGGGATTGCAGTAAATGGCATCCTTCTCCACCATGATGTCGTACATTTTGCGATGCCCCATAATGACAGTATTCAATACCTGATGCTCCTCAAACTCAAAGTGATTTTGCTTGAGTACTGCCATTCGATTGTTAGGTTCTAATGATACATGCCCTCTTGTTGGTGGGATTTCACCAGATAGTATTTTTAAAAAGGTAGATTTGCCTGCACCATTCGCACCAATAACACCGTAGCAATTGCCGCGCGTAAATTTGAGATTGACCTCATCAAATAAAATGCGTTTGCCGTATTGTAAGCCTACATCACTGACTGTTAGCATAATTTTATATAGCGTTTAATGTTTCAAAAAAATGTATATGAGTCTGTTTTTTGGGAGTGCAAAG
>JAHDHV010000394.1:0-1465 GCA_020631155.1 Bacteroidota bacterium
TTTTTCCCTTGATTCCAGACTATATTTTATTATTCCCTAAATCCTTGACACACTCTAATCAAATCATTAGTAATGTGGAAATGGTCAATTGGTAGAATTACCAATACCGTATTAAAAATAAATATTCCCAAACTCACTCAAATAAAGCATCCATAGTTAAAGCATCTTTTACAGATTGTGTGTAATACTGATTTTCCTTTGTCCCAAAAGTCGTTATCATAGTCAAAAAGAGCGTTTTTTTAGTGCCTGTTTCTTCTTTAAATACGTGTAACTTATTTTTCAATTTTTCAGCATAAGCTTTTGTAATGGTAAATACGGTTTCTGAAAATTTAATTTCACAAATATTAATCACTCTATCATTTCTATCCAATAGTAAATCTATTTGCGCGCCACCTTCTCTTTTTTTGCTGCGCCATGTAGAGACTTCTGTGTAAACACCGCTGATGCCCAAATGCTTTTTTATACTATTTATGTGATAATGACAAATTTGCTCAAAAGCGTAGCCACTCCAAGCTCGCCATCTAGGATTACCTAAACGAGACAGCCACGCTCCTTCGCCCTGCACTTTTGATTGATGAACAAAACTTAGATAAAATAAAGTGTACTGATCGCTCAATTGATACAATGCGTTTCGCTTAGATTTACCAAAGGGAAAGTATTTTTTGATAAATCCTGACTGTTCCAATTCCCCTAATACAACAGATAAGTTGCCCCCTTCTTTGATGCCCGATTTTTTAACAATTTCCTTTCGGGATAAGCCTTTTGCCTTATTTGCCAATGCTTCTACAATGGACCTATGACGGGTGTATTTTCTGAAAAGGGAGCGATATAGATCAAAATACTCTTGATGTAACAAGCCGCCTGATGTAAAAAAAAGTCGGTCTATATTTTGGGCAACACTCCTATTGACTTGAATATTTTCTAAATAAAACGGAATACCGCCCATCGCCATATACAATTCCAATAGCTGATAGCGGTCAAAAGTTGCGCCTTTAGACTGTAAAAATGCCTCCGTTTCCTTTAAGGTAAAAGGCTCAATCAAAATTCGCTCTGTTACCCGATTGTGCAAGCCCCCCCTATCTCTTATCAAATTTTTTATCATCCAAGACGCTGCCGAACCACAACTGATGAGCAGTATATCGGAGCGATAAGTTGCCCATCCATTCCAGAAATGTTCTAAGCCCATTAAAAAATCAGAACCATGTGTGTCGAACCAAGGCAATTCGTCAAAGAAAATGACTTTGCGTTTTGCTTTACTTTCTGACAAAAGACGAATCAATATTTGAAAGGCTTCCAACCAATTTTTAGGAACGGGTATTTCATGGGCATTGGAATGAAATAAGGAGAGATAGTTGTGAAAATTTTGAAGCTGTGCTTTGGTTTTTGCATTAGAGAGCGCAGTCATACGAAAGCTAAATTGACCTTCAAATTGTCGAGACACCAGATAGGTTTTGCCTACCCTTCT